>DASYMY010000031.1:0-9333 GCA_036008825.1 Glaciihabitans sp. | reverse complement strand
CAAGGACGCCGAGAAGAAGGCCGCATACTCCGCCAAGGAGCGAGGTCGACTGACTTTCGCGCGCTGGGCGAAGCGCCTGCAGCGGTATTACTCGCACGTGGAGTTGTTGTTCTCCCCCGACCTGATCATTGTGGGTGGCGGAGTATCGAAGAATCACAACGAGTTTTTGCCGCTGCTCGACCTTCGTGCGCCCATTGTTCCTGCGGCGTTGCGCAACAATGCAGGGATTCTGGGTGCGGCAGCATTGGCTGTGCGCCAGCCCTAACCACCGGATCCGCACCAGGGCGACCGCGCTGCTTCGCTCTAGGCGCCAGCTGCCCTCAAGGGTTAATGGTCCGCCAGCACTGCGGCAGTGCTGATTTCCCGTTTGCTTGCCGTATCGAGCAGCACCGCGACATCATCGTCGGTGACGGGCTCACCGTTGACGTAGTACTGAGCGACGCTGCCAAAGTCGTCTGGCTGATACAAACACACCAGCTCGTGTGCCCCCATCAGGTGACGCACGGTGTCGGCGGGGCCAACCGGGACGGCCAATACCACCCGTTTTGCGCCCGCCCTGCGGGCCACCTGGCAGGCCACTTGCGCTGTTGCGCCCGTCGCCATTCCGTCGTCGACGATAATCACGGTTCGACCGCGCAGGTCGACCCGGGGTCGAGATCGGCACAGCCGAGCAACTCGCTCCGCCATCGCGGCTCTTTCGCGCATCTCCACAGCGTGCAACTCGTCAATCGTCACGCGACTATCGGTGAGAACCTGCGCTTCCAGCACCCTCGCTCCGCGCTCCCCAATCGCCCCCATCACAACGGCGGGTTCAAACGGCAGGCGCAGTTTTCGCACCACCAAAATGTCGAGGGGGGCTTGCAACGCCATTGCAACTTCGAACGCAACGGGAATACCACCCGTTGGTAAACCAATAATGACGGGAGCTTTGTCGCGCATGGGGGCCAACCGCGCCGCTAGCTGCCGGCCAGCATCAAAACGATCGCTGAACATCATTGTGCTCATCACCTCACCGTGGTCACCGGACGCCGGTAAGCGTCTGAGCTGATGCTCGTCTGCAAAGCCGGTCAGTAGTAGTGACTTTGGTCCCACAGTGATGCAGACGGATGCCTCCGCCCGCAGGCGTTACCGCTTAGACGTGCGCGGGAAGCACCGACTCGAGTGCCGTGCGGTACTCCTCAAGGGAGCGGGCTTCACCGGGGGCGGTGATGAAACTGGCCCGGATGATGCCGCGAGTGTCGATGATGAAGGTGGCGCGGTTGGCGAAACCCTTGTGCTCGAGGAATACCCCGTAATCTTTGGCCACATCACCGTGGGGCCAGAAGTCGGCGAGAAGGGTGAAGTCATACCCTTCCGCTTCGGCCCAGGCACGCAGAGTTGCTTTGGAATCAACCGAGATACCGATTAGTTCCACACCGTTTTGTTTGAACATTGCCAGATTGTCGCGCAAGGAACACAACTCCGTTGTGCATGTTCCCGAGAACGCTAACGGAAAGAAAACGAGGGCGACCGGCTTTTTACCCTCAAAATCTTTGAGCCGCACATGCTCACCGAACTGGTTGGGAAGGTCGAAGTCTGGTGCCCGAGTGTCGTTCTCCAGAGCCATGATGCAATCCTTTCGCGCCAGTCCGCTTCAGGCTGGCAAACACGAGGGGCAATACTACGCCTGGAAAGCGCGTGAGAACACAGCAGAGGATTCCGACACATAGAATTGAACTGTTTAGTCGCAAATCCACAAAGACGCACCCCGAGACTGTGGAAGGCTAAACGAGATCTGTCTCTACCAGGAAGAGGTCAAGGGTGACGGTGAACGATCAAGACCCGTACTCGGTGAATAACGCCGATAAGGATCCGGAAGAAACTGCCGAGTGGCAAGAATCGCTCGACGCTCTCGTTGATGCGCAAGGCCCCGAACGTGGCCGCGAAATCATGTTGAGCTTGCTGAAGCGGTCGAAGGAGTTGCACCTCGGAGTTCCGATGGTGCCAACAACCGACTACCTCAACACAATTGCCACCAAGGATGAACCGGACTTCCCGGGCAACGAAGACATCGAACGGCGTTACCGCGCGTGGATCCGGTGGAACGCCGCTATCACGGTGCACCGCGCTCAGCGCCCGGGCATCGGCGTCGGCGGACACATTGCAACGTACGCGTCATCCGCTGCGTTGTATGAAGTTGGACACAACCACTTCTTCCGCGGCCAGGACCACCCAGGTGGCGGCGACCACATCTTCTACCAGGGACACGCGTCCCCCGGTATGTATGCACGCGCCTTCCTTGAAGGACGCCTGAGCGAGCACCAGCTCGACGGCTTCCGTCAGGAAAAGTCGCACGAGGGCGGTGGACTGTCGTCCTACCCGCACCCGCGACTGATGAAGGACTTCTGGCAGTTCCCCACCGTGTCGATGGGTCTTGGACCGATCAACGCGATCTACCAGGCTCAGTCGAACAAGTACCTGACCAACCGTGGCATCAAGGATGCATCCGACCAGCAAGTCTGGGCGTTCCTCGGTGACGGTGAAATGGACGAGGTCGAGAGCCGCGGTGCACTTCAGTGGGCCGCGAACGAGAAACTCGACAACCTGAACTTTGTGATCAACTGCAACCTGCAGCGTCTCGACGGTCCGGTTCGTGGTAACGGAAAGATCATCCAGGAACTGGAGAGCTTCTTCCGCGGTGCCGGCTGGAACGTCATCAAGGTGGTCTGGGGTCGCGAGTGGGACGACCTGCTCAAGCGCGACACCGAAGGTGCACTGCGCGACCTGATGAACCTCACCCCCGACGGTGACTACCAGACCTACAAAGCCGAAAGCGGCGCATACATCCGAGAGAACTTCTTCGGACGCGACCCCCGTGCCCTGGAGCTGGTCAAGGATTACAGCGACGAGCAGATCTGGAACCTCAAGCGCGGCGGCCACGACTACCGCAAGGTCTACGCGGCTTTCAAGGCAGCGCAGGAGCACACCGGCCAGCCGACGGTTATTCTCGCCAAAACTGTTAAGGGATACGGCCTCGGCCCGTCATTCGAGGGCCGCAACGCGACCCACCAGATGAAGAAGCTGACGCTCGACAACCTCAAGACCTTCCGTGACGAGATGCGAATCCCGATCACCGACGCCGTTCTTGAAGAGAACCCGTACCAGCCGCCGTACTACACCCCCGGTGAAAACGACGAGGCAATCCAGTACCTGCATGAGCGCCGCCGTGCGCTTGGTGGGTACGTTCCGGAGCGCCGCTCGAAGTACACCCAGGTGCAGTTGCCGGATGACTCCGCTTACGCCATCGCGAAGAAGGGTTCAGGCAAGCAGGAAATCGCCACCACCATGGCGTTTGCCCGTCTGCTGAAGGACCTGCTGCGCTCGAAGGAGTTCGGTCACCGTATTGTGCCGATCATCCCCGACGAGGCCCGCACCTTCGGAATGGACGCCTACTTCCCGTCGGCGAAGATCTACAACCCGAACGGCCAGAACTACACGGCCGTTGACCGCGAACAGCTTCTCGCTTACAAGGAGAGCCCGCAGGGTCAGATCGTTCACGTTGGTATCAACGAGGCGGGCGCATTCGCTGCGTTCACCGCTGCCGGTACTTCGTACTCCACCCACGGTGAAGCGCTGATCCCGGTCTACGTGTTCTATTCGATGTTCGGCTTCCAGCGCACCGGTGACGCCATGTGGGCTGCTGGTGACCAGATGGCGCGCGGGTTTATTATCGGCGCCACCGCTGGCCGCACCACGTTGACCGGTGAAGGACTCCAGCACGCTGACGGTCACTCGCTGCTTCTGGCATCCACCAACCCAGCAGTGGTGTCCTACGACCCCGCCTACGGCTACGAAATGGGTCAAATCATTCGTGCCGGACTGGAGCGGATGTACGGCGGCAAGCACGAAGACCCCAACGTGATGTACTACGTGACGGTCTACAACGAGCCCATCATTCACCCGGCCGAGCCGGAGAACTTGGATGTTGAGGGTGTGCTGCGTGGTATCCACCGCGTCTCCGAGGCATACAACCAGGGACCGAAGGCGCAGATTCTCGCGTCGGGTGTTGCTGTGCCGTGGGCTATCGAAGCGCAGCAGCTGCTCGAGAACGACTGGGGTGTGTCGGCTGATGTCTGGTCGGTCACCTCGTGGACCGAGTTGCGTCGCGACGGTTTGGCCGCTGACGAGCACAACTTCCTGTACCCGAACGAAGAAGCTCACGTGCCTTACGTGACAAACAAACTTCGTGACGCGCAGGGACCGTTCGTCGCCGTGTCTGACTTTATGCACGCGGTGCCCGACCAGATCCGCCAGTTTGTGCCCGGCGATTTCGCCACCTTGGGTGCAGATGATTTCGGATTCTCGGACACCCGCGCAGCGGCACGTCGTTACTTCAAGATTGACGGGCCCTCCATTGTGGTTCGCACCCTGGAGTCCCTGGTTCGCCAGGGAAAGATGGATCCGGCTGTACCTGGGCAGGCCATCGAGATGTACAAGCTGCACGACGTCAACGCCGGAACGACCGGATCGGCCGGCGGCGAAAGCTAGTCCCCTGTGGCACCGAAGACGAAGGAACAGACGCTGGCGTGGCTGCGCACCATTTCTGGTGAGCTCGCCACGGCAACTCTGAAACGACTGGACGACACGCTGCCCTGGTATGGCGATATGCCACCGGGGCGGCGGTCGGCCGTTGGCCTCGTCGCTCAAGCGGGAATTACCTCGTTCATTTCGTGGTTCGAGGACCCCAAGTCGACGCCGTGGATCGCCGCGGACGTTTTCGGTGCTGCCCCCCGGGAGCTGTTGAGGTCAGTCAGCCTTCAACAAACCCTGCAATTGATTCGCATCACCGTCGAGGTGGTCGAACAACGCGTCAAAGAGGGCGACGATGTCCTTCGCGAAGCGATCCTGCTGTACTCGCGCGAAATAGCGTTTGCTTCAGCAGATGTCTACGCACGGGCGGCGGAAGCCCGCGGCCTGTGGGACGCCCGGCTGGAAGCGCTTGTTGTGGACTCGATCCTCAGCGGCGAATATGACAACGAACTTCCCAGCCGCATAGCGGCCCTCGGCTGGAACGGGCATGGCGAAGTGTGTGTACTGGTCGGAACAACTCCCCGTGTACTCGACGTGGACCAGCTCCGGCGCACCGCCCGCCACCTCACCGCCGACGTGCTGATTGGCGTCCAAGGTAACCGACTTGTATTGGTGATCGGTCGCGCAGAGCCGGCACCACTGGACTCGGACGACGATTCCAAAGCACCACTGCCGTTCATCGACATTGCCCGCCAACTCGAACCAGGATTTGGTCCCGGACACCTAGTCCTCGGCCACGAGGTTTCGACCCTGGTTGATGCCTCGAAAAGTGCAAAAGCTGCCCTGGCTGGCTTCGCGGTCGCTCGGTCATGGCGCAACGCTCCCCGCCCGGTGCTCGCCGACGACCTGCTGCCTGAACGGGCTTTCGCCGGTGATCCACTGGCCCGATCCACCCTCATCAACCGCATCTACAAGCCCCTGCAATCACACTCCACCGAGCTGCTCAGCACATTGTGGTGTTATCTCGACAACGGCAGATCCCTCGAGGCAACCGCACGGGAGTTATTTGTGCACCCCAACACGGTGCGTTACCGTCTCAAACGCATTAGTGAGGTCATCGGGTGGGATGCCACCGGCGCCCGCGAAGCGCTAATCCTGCAGGCAGCGGTCATTATTGGCTCAATCGCCGAACCTGACCCGGCCCGCAAACGCTGACCCAACGGGTCCACACGTCGGCGCCTTAGAGGACTCGCACAACGAAACGCCGAACTCTTCGGACGAATTAAACAGACCAATTACCCACATTGTTGGCAGACTGGTCGAATGATTGTTGTTGTCGCACCCGGCCAGGGCTCACAAACCCCCGGCTTTCTTGAGCCATGGCTTACCGAAGAACGATTTAGAACACAGCTCGAGCGCATCTCGGACACGGTGGGTATTGACTTAGTTGCCCACGGCACAACCAGCGACGCCGACACCATTCGCGACACCGCCGTCGCGCAACCGTTGATCGTTGCCGCTGGTCTACTCACTCTCGCCGCACTGTTCGACAACGACGGACGCTCCAAAATTGGCGGTGTCGCCGGACACTCTGTAGGCGAAATCACCGCAGCAGCCGCCGCCGGCATTCTCAGCGAAACGGACGCGATCACCTTTGTTCGTGAACGAAGCCGCGCCATGGCCGACGCCGCCGCGCTCACCACCACGGGGATGAGCGCTGTCCTCGGTGGAGACGAGGACGCGCTGCTCGCCCGAATTGACGAGGTAGGGCTCGCGCCGGCCAACTTCAACGGCGGCGGCCAGATAGTGGTCGCCGGCAGCCCCGAAGCCCTGCAGGTGCTACAAGATGAACCGCTACGCGGCACCCGAGTGATTCCGCTCCAGGTGGCGGGCGCTTTCCACACCCACTACATGGAACCCGCTGTTGGCCGCCTGCGCGACTTCGCGGCAACCATCACGCCGGCAGATCCCACCCTGCCCATTTGGACCAACTTCGACGGCTCCGTTGTCAGCTCAGGACAACGTTTTGTTGACTTGATGGTTGGCCAAGTGTCCTCCCCAGTACGGTGGGACAAAACGATGGCGTCGCTGGCCGAGGCTGGCGTGACAGGGTTGATCGAACTGGCACCCGCCGGTGCGCTCACCGGCCTCGCCAAACGAGGACTAAAAGGCATTCCGACGGTCGCGGTGAAAACCCCGGACGATCTCGCCGCCGCATACTCAATGATGAACGGGAACGTATGACAACCCCCACCCTGAAGCAGTCCACCGGTGTGCAGTTCACCCGTATTTACAGCTACGGGGCCGCCCGCGGGGACGTGATTGTCCCGAACGACGATTTGATTGGGCCGATCGACTCCAGCGACGAGTGGATTCAGCAGCGAACCGGCATCAAAACGCGCACCCGCGCCTCCGCGAGTGTCGACGCAACCGATTTGGCCACCGAAGCGGCCATTGAAGCAATCGCTAAGTCCGGCATTCCCGCCGACCAGATCGATTTGGTGATCATCGCCACCATCAGTAACGGGCGCCAAACACCGTCGATGGCCGCTGTGGTCGCCGATCGGGTTGGGTCCAACCCGGCCGCCGCCTACGACACCAACGCCGCCTGTGCAGGCTTCAGCTACGCCGTCACGCAGGCCGACGCTCTTATCCGGTCGGGAGCCGCGCACTATGCGCTGGTTGTTGGCGCCGAAAAGCTGTCTGACCTTGTTGATCCAGCCGACCGGTCGATCTCATTCCTCCTCGGAGATGGTGCAGGCGCCGTAGTGATTGGCCCAAGCGACACCCCCGGTATCGCACCGGCCGTGTGGGGCTCTGACGGCTCCAAAGCGGGGGCAGTGGGCATGAACGCCACCCTGGTGGAGTTCCGTGATGGCACGGCGCCCTGGCCGACTCTGCGCCAGGAAGGCCAAACCGTCTTCCGCTGGGCGGTGTGGGATATGGCGAAAGTTGCCGCCCGCGCCCTCGAGGCCGCCGGAATAACCTCCGACGATCTGGCCGCTTTTATCCCCCACCAGGCGAACATGCGCATCATTGACGAGTTCGCAAAGCAGCTCAAACTGCCCGAACACGTGGTGATTGCGCGCGACATTGCGACCACCGGAAACACGTCAGCGGCATCTATTCCGCTGGCCACCCACCGGCTCCTGCAGGAGCACCCGGAACTCAGCGGCGGTCTGGCGCTCCAAATCGGCTTTGGTGCCGGACTCGTGTTTGGCGCACAGGTTGTTGTTCTGCCCTAATAAGCTAATCAACGGTCATACGACACCCTCAAGGAGATAACACAATGGCATTGTCCACAGAAGAAGTTCTTGCCGGACTGGCAGAGCTCATCAACGATGAGACCGGCATCGCGACAGACACGGTTGAGTTGGACAAGTCCTTCACCGACGACCTCGACATCGACTCCATCTCGATGATGACGATCGTTGTCAACGCTGAAGAAAAGTTCGACGTGAAGATCCCCGACGAAGAGGTCAAGAACCTCAAGACCGTGGGTGACGCAGTCCGCTTCATCACCGCAGCCCAGGGCTAGCACCAGCACCAGCGGCGGCCGACCCCGTCCTTTACGAGGTCGGCCCGCCCGCGCGTGTTTTATGATCCACAGGAAGACGTTGATATGACCAAAAAAATCGTTGTCACAGGCATCGGCGCTACATCCCCCCTCGGCGGAAACGCCCCCGACTCGTGGAAGGCGCTCCTCGCGGGCGAATCCGGAGTCACCCCACTCGACTACGAATGGGTAGCTAAACATGAACTCCCCGTCACCTTCGCCGGACAGGCCCGAGTAAAGCCCACCGACGTTCTCGAGCGTGTTGAGTACAAGCGCCTCGACCCCTCCAGCCAGTTTGCTCTCATCTCCGCGCGCGAAGCGTGGGCGGATGCCGGTGCACCCGACGTTGACCCACTCCGAGTCGGTGTTGACTACTCGACCGGTATCGGCGGTCTGTGGACTCTTCTCGACGCGTGGGACACGCTGAAGGAAAAGGGACCCCGCCGGGTTCTGCCAATGACCATTCCGATGCTGATGCCCAACGCGGCATCCGCGGCGGTCAGCATGGCGATCCCCTCGCGCGCCTTCTCCCGCACCGATGTCTCTGCCTGTGCCTCGAGCACCGAAGCTTTGGCTAACGCATACGACCACCTGCAGCAGGGCCTCGCCGACGTGGTTATCGCCGGCGGCACCGAGGCAGTTATTCACCCGCTGCCCATTGCCGCATTTGCAGCAATGCAGGCACTGTCACGGCGCAACGACGACCCGGCTAAAGCATCACGCCCCTACGACGTTGACCGTGACGGCTTTGTGCTGGGCGAAGGCGCGGCGACCATTGTTCTGGAAACCGAAGAGCACGCCCTCGCCCGTGGTGCAAAGATTTATGCCGAACTCGCCGGTGGCGCTGTGACCAGCGATTCGTATCACATCACCGCACCCGACCCCGAGGGCACCGCAGCGGCACGAGCCATGCTGGCAGCGCTTGAGCAGGCCGGGGCACGCCCCAATGATGTCTCTCACATCAACGCACACGCCACGAGCACCCCGGTCGGTGACATTGCCGAGTACAAAGCCCTTCTGCGGGTATTCGGTGACCACCTGCCGAACATCCCCGTTTCGGCCACCAAGGCCGCCACCGGTCACCTGCTCGGCGGCACGGGAGCTCTCGAAGCGATCTTCACCATCCTCGCGCTGCACGAGCGCACCGCCCCGCCGACCATCAACCTCGACAATCAGGACCCTCTGATCCCGCTCGACGTTGTTACGTCACCGCGGGCGTTGGGCGACGGACCGCTGCTTGCACTGAGCAACTCCTTCGGCTTCGGCGG
>DASYMY010000030.1:0-2859 GCA_036008825.1 Glaciihabitans sp. | reverse complement strand
GCGGGTTCAACACCCGCGGCCCCGCCCGCGCGGCGCAAGAAACACGGGCTGTGGGGTGCACGACTCGAGATAGCGGTGCTCGTTGGCCCGGCGCTGATTGTCTTCCTCGCCTTTGTGATCTTCCCCGTTGTGATGGCCGCCTACTACGGCTTCTTCAGCTGGCAGGGCTACGGTCCCGCAACTGACTTCGTCGGGTTCCGTAACTACCTCACCATCCTTCAAGACCCCACCTTCCAAGACGCACTGCGGCACAACGCCATCATCGTGGTGCTGTCCCTGGTCCTCCAAGGCCCCGCCGCGATCTTGTTGGCGCTACTGCTTAACCGCAAACTGCGCGGGCAATCGCTCATTCGCATCCTCATCTTCGTTCCGTATGTCATCTCCGAAGTGGTGGTGGGCACCGGCTGGAGCCTGATGCTGCAGACCAATGGAGCGGTCAACGGATTTATGGAGAAGATCGGTCTGGGGGACCTCACCCAGGACTGGCTGTCGAACCCCGACATTGCCATCTGGACTCTGATGGTCATCATCACCTGGAAGTACATCGGCTTCGCCGTGATCCTCTTCCTCGCCGGGCTTCAGGGAATCCCTGAAGAACTCGGGGAAGCTGCCTCCATTGACGGTGCAACTTTCTGGCAAGTGCAGCGACACATCACCCTGCCGCTGCTCGCCCCCACCCTGCGGATCTGGGCATTTTTGTCCATCATCGGAGCCCTACAGCTGTTTGACCTCGTCTACATCATCTGGGGTCAGTACATCTCCTCCACCGCGGGAACCTCCACCATGGCGACCTACCTGGTCACCAACGGCCGTAACTCCGGCAACTTTGGTTACGGAAACGCCGTCGCCGTTGTGCTCTTCCTGATCTCCCTCATCGTCGCGCTGGTCTACCAGCGGTACGTACTTCGACGGGACACCGAAGGCGCCATTACAGGAAAAGGAAAGAGCCGATGAGCGTACTCAGCGCCGCACCTCCGGCAAAGATTCTGCCGAACGCACCCGTCAAGCAGCCGCGTAGGTGGGGAACCCCCGTCGCCTACGTCGTTGCCGGTATCGTCATCCTCTTGATGCTCGCCCCCGTGCTGTTCATCATCATCGGTGGCTTCCGCTCCAACGCAGAGATCACGGCAGACCCCTCCGGTCTGCCAACAAACTGGAACTTCAACAACTACCTCGATGTTCTCGGCGGCAGTGTGTTCTGGCGTTTGGTCTGGAACTCCACCATCGCAGGCGCCGCCACCACCCTGGGGGTTGTCACCCTGGGTCTGATGGCCAGCTACGTGCTCTCCCGGTACAGCTTCCGTGGCCGAGGGTTGCTCTACGCCACCTTCGCGGCTGGCCTGATGTTCCCCATGACGGTCGCCATCACCCCGCTGTACCTGGTGGTGAAAAACCTCGGTCTGATGAACTCGCTTGGGGGAGTCATCCTCCCTCAAATTGCGTTTGCACTGCCAACAACCATCATCATTTTGGTGCCGTTCCTGCGCGCTATCCCCGCCGAAATTCAGGAAGCCGCATTCATTGACGGATGCAGCCGCATCGGGTTCTTCTGGCGCATGGTGGTGCCGCTGGCAATGCCCGGTGTGATCACGGTGGGAATCCTCGCCTTTATCGGCAGCTGGAACAGCTACCTACTTCCGCTGTTCATTCTCAACAACGAAGCCGTCTTCACCCTGCCGCTGGGAGTGCAATCGTTCTCGTCGCAGTACTCCGTTGATACGGCCAGAGTGTTGGCGTTTACCTCGCTGTCGATGATTCCCGCGCTTATTTTCTTCGCCCTGTTTGAACGTCGTATCGTCGGCGGACTCACCGGCGCGGTCAAGGGCTGATCTGCGCACCAAGCGCGTGCCCTCCCCTTGTGTATTGACCTAGAAAGAGATTCTTGTGACGATCCCAGAAATGCCCGCAGTGTCTGCTCGCGTGCGTGAATTGCACCAGCAGATGACCCTCGACGAGAAGCTCGCTCAGCTGGTGGGCTTCTGGGTTGATCAGGGTGGCGAAGTTGTTGCGCCACTCGCGGGCGAGATGGCAACTTCTACCGGATATGCGGATGCCACTGTGCACGGCCTCGGACATCTGACCCGTGTCTACGGCACCCGCCCGGTAGATCCTGTGGAGCGGGCGAAGTGGTTGTGGGCAGAGCAGGCCCGGTTGCAGCAGCAAACTCGGTTGGGCATTCCCGCGATTGTGCACGAGGAATGCCTGACCGGGTTGGCGGCGTGGAAAGCGGCAACCTTCCCCACCCCGCTGGCCTGGGGGGCGGCATTCAACCCGGAGCTGGTCGAAGAAATGGGTGCCCTGATTGGGCAGTCGATGAAGGACCTCGGCATCCACCAGGGCCTTGCCCCCGTGCTCGACGTCATCCGGGACGCCCGCTGGGGCCGGGTCGACGAGTGCATCGCCGAAGACCCGTACGTGGTGGGAACCATTGGCACCGCATACGTCAAAGGACTGCAGTCTTCCGGGGTACACGCCACGCTCAAACACTTTGTGGGGTACTCAGCCACCCAGTCGGGGCGTAACCACGCGCCCGTCCACATGGGCAGCCGCGAACTCAACGACGTCTTTTTGCCACCGTTCGAGATGGCTGTGCTCGACGGTGGGGTGAAGTCGGTAATGAATTCCTACGCCGAAATTGACGGCGCCCCCGTCGCGGCAACACCGGAGTACCTCACCGAAATCCTCCGCGACAAGTGGGGATTCGACGGCGTTGTGGTCTCCGACTACTTCTCGGTCGCTTTCCTCAACATGATGCACGCGGTTGCCGCCGATCGCGGTGAGGCAGCGGAGCTGGCGCTACTCGCCGGAATCGACGTTGAGCTGCCCACCGGCGATGCATTCCTTGAGCCACTGGCTGAG
>DASYMY010000029.1:0-5041 GCA_036008825.1 Glaciihabitans sp. | reverse complement strand
CACCCGGTTGCTGGTGACCTCCACGTTCCAGCCTCTGCGCGAAGTGGAAGACACCGCTGCCCGCTTTGCCGCCGGAGACTTCAGCCAACGGTTGGGCGGCGCCACCCCAAACACCGAGGTCGGCCGCCTCAACGAGTCCCTCAACACCATGTTGAGCCGCATTGACTCCGCCTTCGCCGACCGCGCCAAAACCATCGACCAGATGCGCCGCTTTGTTGGCGACGCCAGCCACGAACTGCGCACCCCCCTGGTGTCGGTGCGCGGATACGCCGAGCTGTATCGGATGGGCGCTCTGCAGAAGCCGGAAGAGATCGCCCAGGCGATGGAGCGCATCGAAAAAGAAGCCATCCGGATGGGTGAGCTGGTGCACGACCTTCTCGAGCTGGCGCGTATCGACGAAGCCAAACCGTTGAACCTCGCACCCGTTGACCTGGTGCCCCTCGCCCAAGACGCCGCCCTCGACGCCATGGCTTCCTCCCCCGGTCGCGCCATCACCGTTGTTGTCACCACCCCAGAAATTTCCGAAGCGGATGCCACACCGTCCGGCTCCCCCACCCTGCCGGAACCTGCTCCGAGTAGCACCCCCGGCCGCATCGCCTTTGGTGGCGCAGCGTTGGCCCGGTTGCGCTCGCGCCGCTCCAATAAAGCGACCGCCGAGATCGTACTTGAACCACTCTCCGAGCCCCCGGCTGGCGCCAGTCGTGCGCGGGTACTGGCGGAAGAGAACAAGATCCGCCAGGTGGTCACCAACCTCATGGGCAACGCCCTGCGGTTCACTCCCGATGGCTCCCCGATTGAAATTGAAGTCTCGGTCGACGACGAAGCCGATCAGGCCCTGATCGCCGTTGTTGACCACGGCGAAGGGATCCCACCCCAGATTCGGGAGAAAATCTTCCAGCGTTTCTGGCGCGCAGACAGCTCCCGCAATCGCGATACCGGCGGCAGTGGACTGGGCCTCGCCATCGTGGCCTCCATCGTCGCCTCCCACAAGGGAACCGTTGACGTCGTGGAGACGCCCGGTGGTGGCTCTACCTTCCGCGTGCGGCTTCCCCTCCTCCACGATGAGGGTGCTGCACCAGAAACCCCCAGCGACTCCTAACACCGCCGCAGGCGCCGTTCGAGGCGGCCTAACCTCACCGCTATGACTCGTTATCAGGTAGACAGTGAAGCCGTTCTCAGCGCGACGGGATCCGTTCGCGCCACCATTGGTCGTCTCCAGGCGGAGGTGAGTGGTCTGCATGGGCAGCTGCTTAATCTCCAAGGGTCCTGGAGTGGCCATGCCGCCTCCGCTTTCCAGTCCGTTGTGGCGGAGTGGACGGCGACCCAGCAGCGGGTGGAGGAGAATCTCGCTGCCATCAATCAGGCGCTGACCTTCGCCGCCCAGCAGTACGCCGAAATCGAATCCGCGAACGCCCGCCTCTTCCAACGCTGATCTGACCACGGAGGAGCATAAAAAATGAGGCGGCCCCCGATGGGGACCGCCTCATTTACGTGGTGCTAAGAAAGACTAGAAGTCCATTCCGCCGCTGGGGTCACCAGCAGGTGCAGGGTTTTTCTCGGGCTTCTCGGCGACAACAGCCTCGGTGGTGAGGAACAGACCGGCGATCGACGCAGCGTTCAGCAGCGCGGAGCGGGTGACCTTCACCGGGTCATTGATGCCAGCAGCAAGCATGTCAACGTACTCGCCGGTCGCGGCGTTGAGGCCGTGTCCGGGGGTGAGGTGACGTACCTTGTCGGCGACAACACCGGGCTCGAGGCCCGCGTTGAGGGCGATCTGCTTGAGCGGAGCGTCAACGGCAACGCGCACGATGTTCGCGCCCGTAGCTTCGTCACCGGTCAGGTCGAGCAGAGCAGCGCTCTCGAAGGCAATCTTGCCGGCCTGGATGAGGGCGACGCCACCACCGGCGACGATGCCCTCTTCGACGGCAGCCTTCGCGTTGCGGACAGCGTCCTCAATGCGGTGCTTGCGCTCCTTGAGCTCAACCTCGGTTGCGGCTCCAGCCTTGATGACTGCAACGCCACCGGCCAGCTTGGCCAGGCGCTCCTGCAGCTTCTCGCGGTCGTAGTCGCTGTCGGTGTTCTCGATCTCGGCGCGAATCTGGCGAACACGACCAGCAATCTGCTCGTTGTCACCCGCACCTTCGATGATGGTGGTCTCGTCCTTGGTGATAACGACCTTGCGGGCGCGGCCAAGGAGGTCGAGGGTGGCGTTCTCAAGCTTGAGTCCGACCTCCTCAGAGATGACCTGTCCACCGGTGAGGATGGCGATGTCCTGCAGCTGAGCCTTGCGACGGTCTCCGAAGCCGGGGGCCTTGACGGCGACCGACTTGAAGATGCCACGGATCTTGTTCACAACGAGAGTTGCGAGTGCTTCTCCGTCGACGTCCTCAGCAATGATGAGGAGCTGCTTGCCATCCTGGATGACCTTGTCAACGATGGGCAGCAGATCCTTGATGTTCGAGATCTTGCTGTTGGCGATAAGGATGTAGGGGTCTTCGAAGACCGTCTCCTGGCGCTCGGGGTCGGTGACGAAGTAAGGGTTGATGAAACCCTTGTCGAAACGCATTCCCTCGGTGAGCTCCAGCTCGGTGCCGAAGGTGTTCGACTCCTCAACGGTGACAACACCTTCCTTGCCGACCTTGTCGATGGCCTCGGCGATAAGAGCACCGATCTCGGGGTCCCCGGCGGAGATGGACGCGGTAGCGGCGATCTCTTCCTTGGTCTCGATTTCCTTGGCTCCGGCGACGAGAGCTTCGATGACCGCGGTTACGGCCTTCTCGATGCCGCGCTTGAGGCTGATCGGGTCGGCGCCAGCGGCGACGTTACGGAGGCCTTCGCGAACGAGTGCCTGGGCGAGAACAACCGAAGTGGTTGTTCCGTCTCCGGCGACGTCATCCGTCTTCTTGGCGACCTCTTTGACGAGTTCGGCACCAATCTTCTCGAACGGGTCATCCAGTTCGATTTCCTTGGCGATCGACACACCGTCGTTCGTGATGGTGGGGGCGCCCCACTTCTTCTCGAGTACGACGTTACGGCCGCGGGGGCCAAGCGTCACCTTGACGGCGTCGGCGAGGATGTTGAGGCCGCGTTCGAGGCCACGACGTGACTCTTCGTTAAAAGCAATAATCTTTGCCATGTGTGTTTCTCGTCCCTCCCGGACGTAATTCCAAGCTATGGATTTAGCACTCAACAGAGCTGAGTGCCAGAGTCAAAATTAGCACTCGGCACAGGTGAGTGCAAGACAGAGCACACAGGCTCGTTACGCGCGGTTACGGCGCGAGGCCCACTAATTCCACGGAACCGGCCACGGGCACCAACTCGACCCAGGTGTTACCGGGCTCTAACCGAATCGGTGCGCCCGCGTCGTCGGTCAGAACGAACGGCTCCGTCGCGGTCGATTTTGACCAGGTGGCATGGACGGTGAACCCACCGCTTGACACCCACGCCTCCCCTGATCCGATCAGTTCGGACTTGGGGATGTCCTCGCTGACGGTGACCGGAACCCGCAGTGTCACCACATTGGTGGCCGAGATGCTGATCCCGTCTGTATCGAGATCGGCAACACCGTCTTGCGAGCGGGACCAGCCGAGCGTGGTGGCATCCCAGGTCCATCCGCGCTGGGAGGAGTCCGAGAAGGCGAGCGAGAGGGCGGCGGTGGCGGCCCCGGCCGCACTAGCACTCGCCGGTGCGGCGGAAGCGGCATAGGTGAACTGCTGCGCCGGTGCCGCCAGATCGCCGTGCTCAGCCAGAACCTCCTGCGCCAACACCATCACATTGTGGGGCGCCGAGCGATCTGCGGAGCGGTAGAAGGTGTCCTCGGTGTCGGGTTGGCCGTGCACAGCGTTGACAACGGCCGTGTCCTGCATCATGGCGACAAACCGGTCCTGGCCACCGGAGTAGGCGATAATCCCGCCAAAGGAACTAATAATGTCTGGGTCCATCGGACGAATGGAACGCACGGGGCCCAGCTCAACCGGTATCTGCGATTGCCACACGGCCAGGTAGCGGGTCATCCCACCCTCAACGAGTTCTTCAAAAACGATGTCGCTCAATTGCAGCGCCGCCTGAGGCCTGGCAGCGGGATGGTTGTCGATTTTTGCCGAAATAGAGGCGGATGACACGGCGCCGCGAGTATCAGCCCTCCCGGTCAGCGGCGCAAGCGCGATCTCAACCGGGGCAGCAGTGGCAGCCGGTGTTGGCAGCGCGGACGGAGTGGACACCGGCACGATTGGCTCTGGCGCGCAGGCCGAGAGGCAGAGCACAAGGAGCACTGAGAGGCCGCCGCACCGCGCCCATACCTTTTGTTGGGTTTTACTCACGAGCACAGAGTAGCGCCGCCCACCAAGGTGGACGGCGCTTGTGCTGATTTTCTTGCCGAGTTGTGATCGGCGCAGACGGCGCTAGGACGCCAGTCGCACCGATTCTGCCTGGGGACCCTTGCTGCCGGTCCCGACTTCGAAGATCACCTGCTGACCCTCTTCGAGAACTTTGTAGCCACCCATATCAATAGCGGAGTAATGGACGAACACGTCCTGCCCCCCACCTTCGACGGTGATGAATCCGTAGCCCTTTTCAGCGTTGAACCACTTGACGGTTCCGTTCGCCATCTCTTACTCCCTGCTGTGTTTCCTGCGGCGCGTGCGGTGTTGCCTGAGCCGAACAATCCCAGATATTAGTGCAGTGCTGCCATAGGGCAAGGGCGAGTTTCCACAGTTGTGGAGGACTTCACGTCTCTGTGGTGAGGATTAAACATCCAGGAAACATTGCGGCGGCTTTTTCAGCAGATTTGGGCCATTTATGGCCCCCGTTCGGGACACTCGCCCGAAGGGGTTGACGAACTTCCCAACAGCACCCCATCGAACTGCACTGGCCTAGCGGGACTGCACTGGCCTAGCGAGGTGCGCTGTCCAATACGGAACGGGCAACTCCGCGCGCGAGCTCGAACGGCTGCGCGAAGGTTTCCATCCCCACCGTCACGATGGCTCCCTCGTACAGCAGCATCATGGTGCGTGCCACCTTCTCCGGCTGACTTAGTCCCGCC
>DASYMY010000028.1:0-2690 GCA_036008825.1 Glaciihabitans sp. | reverse complement strand
CGCTCGATGAGCGCAGTTCCTGTGATTCCTGTGCCACCAACCACTAACGCGGTTCTGGTCGGCTGTGCTGAGGTGTCTGCCATGTGAAGAAGCCTTTCGTGCGGCACACGCAGATGTGCGGCGCCGTCCTAACTCCAAGCACTTACACGGCCAACATATTCCGATGGCGGCGATGGTGTGCACGAGGTGCGTCCGAGCGGATCTACTCTCCTTGACTGTGCACGGGCGCAGGTTCAAGTTCCTTGAGCGGTTTTGCGCCCGGCATCAGCTCCGCCGTTCGCCGTGCTGGACTCTTCCAATCCCCGGTTGAGGGCGCGAGGAGCAGGGCGGCGACCAGCGCGCGCATACACAGCACCGCATCGAGAACGCGCAGCACGGGGAAGGCCAACCCTTCCAGTAGATACTTCGGGTTCTTGGACACGATCGCGGCGAAGATGGTGAGTAGGTAGTCGGGAATCACAATGCCGAGCACCAGTGCCAAGAGCGGCAGGGCATCCACCACCGTTTGGGCTGTGCCCGAACTGTCCAACCCCAGGGCCACTACCAAAGACGCGGTGAGTGAGATGAGGATTAGCGGCAACAGCAGGATAAGCAGAACGCTGCTCATCAGAAGTTCCAGAATGAACAGGCTCAGGGCTAACCAAAACTTGCGGAACCGGAAATTATGACGACGCACGGTCTGCCAGAATCCAAGATTCCACCGTTCGACCTGATGGATGTAGTCCCGTAAATGGTCGGGGTCTTGGGTGAGCGCAATCGCCGCTTGGGGGTGGAAAGCGATACGGCCCAGTTGCTTGGCGTGAATTTCGAAGGTCATGTTGTAGTCCTCGATCTTCAACCCCGGTGCATCAATGTCGATACTGCTGAGGATCCGCGAACGGTACATGCTGGCGAAACCAGGAACGATCGACACCACGTTGGCGTAGCGGGCGGCCTGCCCGAACTTGAAGAGGTACTGCATGGCGATATATACGCGGTTGCGGTAGGCGACCAGGAACCGACCGATCCGAGTAGGAGAGAGGGGCCAGGGTTGGGTGACCGCTCGGCCGGCGACAGCGACTACTTCCGGGTCGCCGAACATCGGAAGGCCGCTGGAGAAATAGCCCGGCGCCAATTGAGTATCAGCGTCGAGAAGCAGAACGATCTCGAAACGTTGAGGAAGTTCAAAGTGCGAAAGCAACTCGACGATTGCACCTGCTTTGCCTCGGTTGGGTTGCAGGTCCAGTACCGAGACCCCCTCGGCGCGAGCAATCTCGACCGTGCTGTCGGAAGAACCATCGGAGACGACGAAGATGTTCTTCGGTGAGATGTGCTCCTTAAGCGATCTGAGCGAGTGGCCGAGCACAACCTCTTCGTTGTGAGCAGCAATAATCACTGCAACATCATCCGTGGTGGGAATGTCCCCGCTCGGGATGTCGCCTCGGAGCTGCCGCAGCCAAGCCGAAAATACTCGGATGATTCCCACCCCCGCCCACAGCAGAGTGTTGATCCCCACGAGGACGATCACAAAAATGAGGAAGGGAAGCATCGGGTATCTCCGTTGGATCAAATCGGGTCGCAAACAGAATTGGTGCTGAGAGCAATCCCCGCCGTGTGTTTGGGGTAAGCGAACAGACGGTGATTCCTCCGTTAGGCAGACGTTTCTTGCCCAACCTACTGGCGCGCATGGCGTATCCCACCGCAAAGCCGTGCGGTACTCCGCAGAGACAAATGCGAGGCCGTAGAACCTGCAGTCCACCCCGGTGGTTAACCGCATTCCTGCTGTGATCGGTTGACCACTTCCCGACGCTGAGACGACAGTGTGACGACGCAATCAAACGCATGATCCGCTGCGAAACCCGACGCAACGAGGACTGCTGCGCCTGTCGCTTACCCACCAACAGGCATGCAGCCCACATCGGACTCATCGCACGGCTCTGCCGCAACCCGAAAGGCAGGGAATACCTAGTGACAACCTTCGACACACGGGTCCACTCGCAAAGCCCGGAAACCATTCCGTGGCCACGTGAGCTCCCGGAGATGCACACCAATCCGACGTTCGAATTCGACGTTGCGATCGTCGGACTTGGCTACGTGGGGCTACCTACAGCACTGGCATTTCACCACGCGGGCCGCCGCGTACTCGCGCTCGATGTTTCCCCACAACGCATCGCTGTAATCCGAAATCGAGACGCAGACCTTCTTGATAGCGACCAGGAACGATTGGCCACTGCGCTGGGAGATTCGGCTTTCGAGCTGTCGATGGATGCCTCGTTGCTGAGCCGAGCGGCGGCCATCATCGTCTGTGTTCCTACCCCGGTCGACGACCACCTCATCCCCGACTTGCGGTTATTGACCGGCGCTTGCGAAGTTGTTGTGGCCCGCGCAGTACCAGGGCAGTTAACCATGCTCACATCCACCAGTTATGTCGGATGCACGGATGATCTGCTCGTCAAACCACTACAGGCGCGCGGCTTCACGATTGGCGCTGACGTCTTTGTGGCATTCAGTGCCGAGCGCATTAATCCTGGGGTAGACGACGTCGCGCACGACGATGTTCCCCGTGTTGTTGGTGGGGCGACCCCCGCCTGCGAGGACGCGGCAGCCCAGCTGCTTGAACGCTACGCCGCCAGCGTGTACCGCGTGCACTCTCTCGCCACAGCAGAGATGACCAAGCTGCTGGAGAACACGTATCGGCACATCAACATCGC
>DASYMY010000027.1:0-5600 GCA_036008825.1 Glaciihabitans sp. | reverse complement strand
CGCCGCAGCCGGATGAGGGCACTCTGACATGACGACTCACCCCGCAACGCCCACTTTTGCTGCGCGCTTGGCGCTGGTCCGCGCCGGCCGCATCCGCCGCTCTCGTCGTCGTGTCATCGTCATCGTGATCCTCGCCGTCGCAGTACTGGTGCTCATGGCTGCCGAGCTCATGCTCGGCAACACGATCTACCCTGTCTCAGACGTACTGGCCGTCCTGCGCGGAGAGAGCGTGCCCGGAGCATCTTTCACCGTCGGCACGCTACGCATCCCGCGGGCGCTCATCGGAGCCCTTGCCGGCCTCGCCTTCGGCGCAGCTGGCACAACATTCCAGACGATGCTCCGCAACCCGCTTGCAAGTCCGGACGTGATCGGTATCAGTGCTGGAGCCAGCGCGGCCGCCGTCGTTTGCCTGGTCGTGCTGCGCTGGAGCGGCACAGCCACCATGTTCGCCGCCCTCATTGCGGGCGTTGCGACGGCCGCGGCAATCTACCTCGCCGCCCGCGGGGGCGAGTCCACGGGCGGCAGGCTCATTCTCATTGGCATCGGCATCGGTGCGATGCTTGACGCTGTCGTCTCATTCGCGATCCAGCGGGCGGCCCAATGGGATGTCGCCGTCGCGATGCGCTGGCTCACTGGCAGCCTTAACGGCTCCAACTGGGAGAGCGTCCTTCCGCTCTGCATCGCCGTGGCATTACTGCTGCCACTACTCGCCCTTCTCTCGCGCCAACTGCGCGCGCTGGAGCTGGGCGACGCCGCTGCGACATCGCTGGGTGTGCGGGTGGACCACATCCGTGTCCTGCTCATCATTGCCGCGGTCGCCCTCACCTGCTTCGCCACCGCGACCACGGGACCAATCGCATTCGTGGCCTTCCTTTCGGGCCCCATCGTGAGCAGGCTGGTCGGTCACGGCTCGTCGCTGACTTTCCCGGCCGCGCTCATGGGGGCCTGCCTGGTTCTCACTGCCGATCTGATCGGCCAATTCGCCTTCGACACGCGATTCCCGGTAGGAGTCATCACCGGAATTCTCGGCGCACCCTATCTGCTCTACCTACTGATTCGTACATCCCGCCGCGGAGGATCCTCATGAGCGCACAACATCTGCTAACTACCGAAGCCCTGGTTGCGGGCTACGGCGGCAGGACGATCGTTGACGGCATCGACCTCGAACTGCCGGCCGGACGCATCACGGTGATCGTCGGGGCAAACGCGTGCGGAAAGTCGACTCTACTGAAGACGCTGTCGCGGCTCATCACACCGACCAGCGGCGCGGTTGTGCTCGACGGCAAGCTGATCAGCGAGTTGCCAACCAAGCAGCTAGCGTGCACCCTCGGCCTACTTCCCCAGCAGCCGATCGCGCCAGAGGGAATCGCCGTCGCCGACCTCGTCGGGCGCGGACGGCATCCGCACCAGAAACTGTTTCGCTCCTGGACGACAGACGACGACAGGGCCGTCGTGGAAGCACTGGAGGCAACCGGCGTCGCCGACCTTGCCGACCGCAGCGTCGACGAGCTGTCCGGTGGCCAGCGCCAGAGGGTCTGGATCGCCATGGCGCTCGCACAGCAGACCGACATTTTGCTGCTGGATGAGCCGACGACGTTCCTCGACATCGCCCACCAGGTGGAGGTCCTTGACCTGCTCACCGACCTCAATCACCGACAGGGCACAACGATCGTGATTGTGCTGCACGATCTGAACCTCGCCATCCGCTACGCGGACACACTTGTGGCTGTCAAGGACGGCAAAGTGCACGCCATGGGCGCTCCGTCAGAGGTAGTCACCAGCACGCTCATCGAAGAGGTTTTCGGGATGCGCAACACCGTCATCACCGACCCGGCCTCAGGTAAACCGATGGTCACCCCACTCGGAAGGCACCACGTCCGCTAAGAGCCAATCGAAGAGGCGACCTTTGTTCGGAACACCGTCGCGGAGGAAAGCACGCGCGGAGCATGGTGCGCCGGGAGTCCCCCGCCTGCATTAGCTCCCCCACTGCTCCAGCGTCGTTACGATGCGCTCGGCCATCCTGTCCGCCTTGAAATGATCGTTGGCCGTGATGGTGACTACGGCTTCGCCCATAAAGACCAGCAACTGCCCATAGGCGCCGTGCAGGCGCCACGCATCGCCGGGCCCATCCCAGCCAGAAAGCGCATACCTCCGGTAACTGGGCGCGGGCCCCTGCCCCCGCTCAAACCAGTCAGAGTGCATGGCTTTCACCCAGTCCGAAGACACGAGTTGCTGTGCTTGCCATACTCCGCCGTCGCGGATGAGCCGCCCGATCCGAGCGAGCTCAATCGTGCGCAGGTAAAGCCCCCCGCCTGCAACGATCCAGCCATTTGGGCATCGTTCCCACGCAGGCGCATCGATTGCGAGCGGTGAAAACAGTCGCCGATCAAGCCACTGGGGCACGTCTCCGACGACAGCCTCCAGCGCCCGCATAGCTGTGTATGTACTTGCGTTCGAATACTGGAATACCCGTCCACGCGATGGACGGGCAAGAAACTCGCGCGCGAGATCAGGCCAGTCCGTCAACATTGTCTCGGACCACGGGAGGTCAATGCCGCTCGTCATAGTGAGCAAATGCCGCACGGTAACGCCGTCGACGCCCTCTCCGAGCGCGAAGTCCTGCAGATAGGTAGCTACTGGCGCATCAACATCGAAAACTCCGTCGTCTGCCGCAATCCCCGCCGCAAGAACGCACACGCCTTTGGCAACCGATTGAACATCCCGGCGGACATCGTCGCGCCAGTGATACTCGGCTGTCTCGTCGTCGATGAGGACGTGCACGGAGTGCGCATCGAACCCGTCCTCCATGGCGATAGCTACAAGGCGATCTACTATCAACTGCGCGCGACTCATCTCACCATTCTGTCGGTCGCACGACGCACCCGGGCATCGCGCACACCAATGCATCCGTGAACCTCAATACGCTCAGACAACAAACAGTTGCGCAATGATTTGATTCTGGCAGGCTGGATACAGCTCCTGTAGCGAGTTTTGTGGAAGGACAATCCCATGACCGACACCAATGCGTCTACACCAGACGAAGCGGAAGACCCGCTGACGGACCCCGCGACCAGTAAACAAACGTTGACCAACGACGCGGTCGCCGGGGAAACAGTCATCGACAATGGCAACTACGCGGGCCCGGCTGGATCGGAGCCGTTGGAAGCAGAGCCGATCCTGGCTGACAATGATCTCGCCGACGACAACATCGACCTTCGCGACGACGAATAAATTACCCACGTCGTTTCCCGGGGCTTCTGGTGCTCCGCCATTGCGCCGTCGTCCGTAGCCTTTCCCCCGGCTGCCGCCTCAGCTCTGCTTCTGACCATCAACACCGTTAGGTGGCGTTGCCCACTGCATAGTGGAGCACCACACTGCTCGAGTCGGTCCAACTGCGCACGTCACGCAAGTGCAAGTCGATCTCGGACAGACCGGCAAAGGCGTGGTGGTCTCCCGCGACGACCTTCGCGCCAACCATGATGAACAGTTCGTCGATCAGGCCATGGGCAAGCAGATCCGTCCACAGGGTGCGGCTGCCGAAGATGAGGACATCCGCCTCATCAGTGTTGTTTCGTAAATGTTGGATAGCCGTGTGCGCATCGACACGGCGCACGATAGTGGTCTGCTCAGCCCACACAGTGATGTCGTCGCGGGTGAGAGAGTCGGAGACGACCGTGATGGGGAGGCCGCCGGCGTAGCGGGAGGCGATGTAGCGGTCGTAGGCGTTGGCGTTCGGGTTGTTGACCTGCTGCGGCCAATACTGAACCATTCCGCGATAGCTGGTTGCGCCAAAGAGGAGATGTCCGGCGGCGCGCACACGGTCGGCGTTGTGTTCGGCGAAGGCGAGGTCCATTGGCATGGCCATCACGTTGCCGCCGGGGCCTTCTGTGAAGCCATCGATGCTGATCATGGTGCAGACAACGATTTTGCTCACGGAATCCTCCTCGACCGGAAAGTGCTGCCAACTTAGTCGAGCAGGAACTTCCGGTCTAGGGGTGACGAGCTACACGGTGGGTGCCGGTGGAATCGGCGGAGCCTGCTCGTTGTTGGGCTGCGCGGGGGCGGCCTGGGCAGGAGCAGTGGGAGCATTCGGGGCGACGGGAGCCGTGGGAGCGGCGTAGTTGTACGGCGCAGGCGCCGGCGCAACGATGGCGCGGTTCTCACGACGGATACGAACGCTGCGGCGAATGAGCAGGATGCCGGGCACCACAAAGATGACCGCAAAGATCAGGGTGCCCAGCGACATTCCCAGAATTTCGGGGTCCGTTCGCACGGCAGAGAGAAGAAGAAGTGAACTGCCACGAACCGTGGGGAAGAATCCGAACACCAGGAGGATGATTCCGAAAACCAGGGGAAGTGTGCCGGTTGACCGGGGCTTGATCGGTTCGGTGGGCTCAGGAGTGTAGGGCGGCATGGGTGTCGTCATGAGCAAACCTTATCGCTGAGGGGGCGGAATATTCGGTCTATGACTCGCACTGACGAAAAATACCGGATCGGTGGGCTAGTTCGCTGTAAAAACGTGGCTTGTGAGGTCAAATCTCGGTGTAAATTGAGCGCAACTACGATTCCCTTGCTTTCTCCCACGCAGGGCCGGCACCGGTTCCTGCGCCCTCACGTTTGGTGGACCTTTCGTTGGCGTTTTCTGCTCTCGCTGCTGGCACGTCCGTAATCCGTCACCGTGCATCACGTCGCGGACGACTGTGGGCCATGATCGCGTGCCTCGCGCTCATTACGGGAATTTCGGTCACAACACCAGCACCAGCGGATGCCGCAACCCCGGCAACCTCAGGGTGGCTGCACACCAGCGGCGCGACCATCAAAACGGCCTCCAACGCGAGCTATGTCATCAAGGGTGTCGCCTGGTTCGGGATGGAGACCTCCAACTGCGCTCCCCACGGCCTGTGGAGCATCAGCCTTGACGCGGGCCTCTCGCAGATCAAGTCGATGGGGTTCAACACTGTTCGACTGCCGTTCTCCAACGAGTGCCTCGCGGCGAGCTCCGCAAACAGCATCAACTACAGCGCCAACCCCACGCTGGTCGGCAAAACTCCGCAGCAAATTATGGACACCGTGATTGCCCGGTCGAAGGCGTACGGGCTCAACGTGATCCTCGACCGACACCGTCCCGACTCGGCCTCACAATCTGAGCTCTGGTACACCCCGCAATACAGCGAAGCACGCTGGATCAGCGACTGGAAAAAGCTCGCTACCCGCTACAAATCAAACTCCACCGTCATCGGGTTTGATTTGCACAACGAACCTCACGGTTCTGCCTGCTGGGGCTGCGGCAATCAAACGATCGACTGGCAGGCAGCGGCAACTCGAGCCGGCAATGCCATTCTCGCGGTGAACCCCAAACTTTTGATGATCGTTGAGGGCGTCGAGAAGCAGTCCGCGACGGACTCCACCTGGTGGGGAGGCGGATTGGCCGGGGTGAAAGCCAAACCCGTCAAGCTCACGGTGAAGAACCAGGTCGTTTATTCACCACACGACTATCCCGCCAGCATTTACCAGCAGTCGTGGTTTAGCGCCTCCAACTACCCCAACAACCTGGTGGGGGTGTGGGACAAAAACTGGGGCTACATCGACAAGCAGAACAT
>DASYMY010000026.1:0-1581 GCA_036008825.1 Glaciihabitans sp. | reverse complement strand
GATCTGTACCTTCGGCGACGTCACCGACGTCATCTGGTGGCGCGAACTGAACCTGCCGAACCGCACCATCATCGGTGCGGACGGGCGCATCATTGCCGAGGCCCCCGCCGCGATCGTCACCGACACCGCGAAAGACGCCTACGCGCAACTCGCCGGCAAAACGGTGTTCAGCGCCAAAAAGACAGTCGTTGAACTGTTGCAGGCCAGCGGCGAAATGGTCGGGGACCCCAAACCGATCACCCACTCGGTGAAGTTCTTCGAAAAGGGCGACAAACCGCTCGAGATCATCTCGACCCGCCAGTGGTACATCAGCAACGGCGCCCGCGACACCACCTTGCGCGACAAGCTCATCGCCGATGGACGCACCATCAACTTCACCCCCGACCACATGCGTGTGCGTTACGAAAACTGGGTCGGTGGGCTCACCGGTGACTGGCTGATCTCCCGCCAACGGTTCTTCGGTGTCCCAATCCCCGTCTGGTACCAACTCGACGCGGAGGGCAACAAAACAACCCCCATCGTGCCCAGCGAAGACCTGCTCCCGGTCGACCCAGCCTCCGACACGGCACCCGGGTACGACGAATCTCAGCGCGGTATCCCCGGTGGCTTCGCCGGTGAGGTCGACATTATGGACACCTGGGCCACCTCCTCCCTCACCCCGCAGATTGCGGGCGGGTGGGAACGGGACCCCGAACTCTTTGACCTCGTCTTCCCGTACTCACTGCGCAGCCAAGGTCAAGACATCATCCGTACCTGGCTGTTCTCCACGGTGCTGCGCGCGGAACTGGAACACGGTCAGGAGCCGTGGAAGAACGCGGGAATTTCGGGCTTCATTGTGGACCCCGACCGCAAGAAGATGTCGAAGTCGAAAGGCAACGTCGTCACCCCCGCCGCCATGCTCGAAGCACACGGCTCAGACGCCGTGCGTTACTGGGCGGCGTCCAGCCGCCTCGGAACCGATGCCGCGTTCGACCCACAAAACCCGAAGCAGATCAAGATTGGTCGCCGTCTGGCGATCAAGGTTCTCAACGCGGCCAAGTTCGTGTACTCCTTCGAACTTCCCGCCACCGCCGATACCGACGCCACCAACCCCCTCGACGCCGACCTGTTGGCCGAGTTGGATCGGGTGATTGCCACCGCCACCGCCGCTTTCGAGGACTTCGACCACGCGAAAGCGCTGGAGAATGCGGAACAGTTCTTCTGGACCTTCTGCGATGACTACCTCGAACTCGTCAAGGAGCGGGCCTACGGGGCTGGCACCGCCGAGGGACAGGCATCCGCCGTACGGACGTTGCGTTCAGCAGTGGACGTTTTGCTGCGTCTGTTTGCGCCATTCATTCCGTTCGCCACCGAGGAAGTGTGGAGCTGGACCCACGAGGATTCGGTTCACACCGCCGCCTGGCCAACCGCATTGGGCACGGCAGCCCCCACCGGGTTGCTTCCCCTTGTCAGCGAGGCGCTGATCAGCATTCGTCGGGCCAAAACCGACGCGAAGGCATCACAGAAGACAGAAGTGCTCTCTGCAACGATCAGCGGACCGGCGCTGCTCGAACAGGCCATCGATGATCTGCGGGCGGTGGG
>DASYMY010000025.1:0-16477 GCA_036008825.1 Glaciihabitans sp. | reverse complement strand
CGCGGCCGAGGACCGGGACGGACACCGCTCCACCGCCCAAGTCTCCATCGTTGTCACCCGGCAAGACTTGGAGACCGGCACCGGGGTGGGCTGGATTGACGGGGTCAACGAACCGGTCTCGGTGGCCACCATCCGCGAGATTCTCTGTGATGCCCAGTACAACCAGATACTGATCGGTAACGCCGGCGAGATTCTGTATCTGCAGAAACCGCAACGGTTTTTCACCACCGCCCAACGCCGCGCCCTAGCTGCCCGCGACGGCGGTTGTGTCTGGCCCGGCTGCACGGTGGAGGCAGCGAAAACTGATGCCCACCATGTGCAGGAATGGGACAAAGGCGGCCCGACCAACATTGACAACGGAGTTCTGCTCTGTGTCGCCCACCACCACTTCCTCCATTCGTCGCCGTGGGAGATGAAAATGGTGAACGGGGTGCCGTATTTGCGGCAACCGGAATGGATGGACTGGGATCGCACCTGGCGCAAAGTCGGGCAACACCGGGTGAATCCGCCACGGACAGAGCCCCCACCACTACCCCCACCCGCCACCAGCAGGTGACGCCATGACGAGTAGCAACATAAGCCCGCGCACAACAAAGCCGCCCCGACTGAATGCCCCGTCCCACCAACGGAGTATTCAACCGGGGCGGCTTCATCACGGGGCTAGCCCCACCACAGAACTAGCCCCACCACCACGCCCGCAGCACTACTGCCGGGCGCGAGGAACCAAACGCTCAAGCTGGGTCACATGTGACGGCTCCAGCTCAGCCAAACTCGTAACGCCCAGCAGACGCATGGTGCGCGCGATCTGCTCCTCGAGAATGCCGATCGTACGATCAACGCCCTCGCGGCCACCCGCCATCAGGCCGTACAGGTACGCGCGACCAATCAGCGTGAACTTTGCGCCCAAAGCAATTGAGGCGACGATGTCCGCGCCCGACATGATGCCCGTGTCCAGGTGCACCTCGGTGTCCTTGCCCACCTCGCGGACGACCTCAGGCAGCAGGTGGAACGGAATGGGGGCACGGTCAAGCTGGCGTCCTCCGTGGTTAGAAAGCGTCAGACCGTCAACGCCCATCGCGGTAACGCGTTTCGCGTCCTCTACGGTCTGGATGCCTTTCACCACGATCTTGCCGGGCCACTGGTCCTTGATCCACGCCAGGTCTTCATATGTGACTGTCGGATCGAACATGGTGTCAATGAGTTCCGCAACCGTGCCCGACCAACGGTCGATAGACGCGAACGCAAGGGGCTCAGTCGTGAGGAAGTTCACCCACCACTCCGGACGCGGCATCGCATTGATGACCGTGCCGAGCGTCAGCTGCGGCGGAATCGAGAAACCATTGCGCTTGTCCCGAAGACGAGCACCGGCAACAGGCACGTCGACCGTCACCAGAAGCGTGTCAAAACCGGCTTTCGCGGCCCGGTCAACCAGCGCCATCGACCGTTCGCGGTCTTTCCACATGTACAGCTGGAACCAGTTGCGTCCGTTGGGGTTCGCCGCAGCAACGTCCTCAATTGACGAGGTGCCCATGGTGGACAGGCTGAACGGAATCCCCGCAGCACCAGCAGCACCAGCACCGGCAATCTCGCCTTCGGTCTGCATCATGCGAGTGAAACCGGTCGGCGCGATACCGAATGGCAGAGCAACCCGGTCGCCCAGAACCTCAGAGCTCATGTCGATGTTCGACACATCCCGCAGGATCGCCGGGTGGAACTCAATGTCACGGAAGGCCTGACGTGCACGACGCAGCGACAATTCCGCCTCGGCTGAGCCGTCCGTGTAGTCGAACGCGGCCTTGGGGGTGCGGCGCTTGGCAATGCGGCGCAGGTCTTCAATGGTCAGTGCGGCGTCGAGGCGGCGCTTTCTGGCGTTCAGCGTGGGCGTTTTGAACTGCATCAGCGGCGCGAGGTCGCGCGGATTGGGGAATCGTCGTTGAACCATTGGTGGTGTCCTTTGGGTTGGGGCGGAGCGTCACTGGCCGCTAGGAAAGTTGATCTCTTGGTAGTAGCCGCTGATGTGATGCGAAATGGCGGATGCCGCGAGAGAGGCATTGCCAGCATTGATGGCAGAGAGTATGTCCCGGTGTTCTTGTCGCAGCCGCGCGGCGGTGTCGTCCCACGACGGCAAAGCGGGAACGCCGGCCAGAACATAGCTTTCGACGGAACTGCGCAAGCCGGCCATCATCGAGGCGATCACGGTATTGCCGGATGCCACGGCCAAAGCCAGATGGAATGCGGCATCCAACGCGAGAAAGTCAGAGGGCGACAGTTCGGCGGTGCGGCTGTCCATGGTGTCGAGAATCTGCGTCGCTTCAGCCAGTTCAGGAGCATCGGAGCTGACAAGTTCGCTGACAACCGCGGCCTCGAGTACCAGACGTGTTTTCACCACATCGGCGACGGGATAGCCGTGGGCGGCGACCTGGTAACGCATCAGGGTCGACATTCCGCCCGAGGGTCGCGCGATGATGATCGCGCCCGATTGGGGGCCAGAACCGGTTTGGGTGCGGATCAGGCCCAGCACCTCGAGCACCCGATATGCCTCACGCACCGAAGAGCGGCCAACACCCAAGTCTGTGGCAAGGGTTCGCTCTGGCGGCAGGTGGTCGCCGGGAACGAGGGTGCCTTCGAGCAGGTCCGTCTCGATCCGCTGCAGCACAAGCTCCCACGCGCGATGCGCGGTGGGCGAGACAGTGGGAGAGGGCGTCATTGCTGCTTCCGAAGGTGGAACGGGAAATCAAATGGTGTGGTCCGACCATGTGGTCAGACCACAAGAGTACAAAGACCTATCCCTGTTGTCCAGCGCAGAAATTTAGTGGCGAGGCGGAGTGCTGGCGCGCAGAACAACCTCAGTGTCGACGTCAACACCGCGGTCGGCGCCGACCGCGCGTTCACCCAAGGCCAGTTCCAGGGCAGAGATTCCGACATCAACGAGTGGAATCCGCACCGTGGTGAGTGCTGGTGTGACGTCGCGAACGGTTTGGATGTCGTCAAAGCCGGCGACGGCCATACCCGTGCCCGGCTCGATGCCAGCGGCTCGCAACCCAGACATGGCGCCAATGGCCATCACGTCGTTGACTCCGAAGATAAGGTCGACGTCGCCGAGCCCTCGCTCGATCAACTCGGTAGCACCAGCGAACCCGCCGTCGCGAGTGAACTCAGCCGTCACAATCCTCTCGGCGGGAAGATCAATTCCCTGTTCGGCAAGGCCGTCCGTGAAGCCGCGAAGGCGGTCGGCGGCAGTAAGCAACTCGCGTTGCCCGGTGATGGCGGCGAAGTTGCGGTAGCCAAGGCCAACCAGCTCGGTGGCGAGGGCATGTGCGCCGCCGTAGTTGTTGATCCGCACGGTGTCGAAGGGCATATCGTTGCGGCTGACGAACACCACTCGCCCGCCGGTGGATTCGAATGCTTCCAGCTCAGCCACCAGCGACGATTGGGATTGCTCGGTAGCGATTCGGCTGCCAGCCAGAACAATGATCCGTGGGCGCTGGCCACGCAGGGCCCGAACGAGGGCGAGTTCTTTGTCGGGATCCCGCTTCGTGACGGACATAGTGACGATGAGTCCGGCGTCTTCACTTCGCTCGATTACTCCCGCTGCGATAGAGGAGAAGTAGGGGTCAGAGATATCCGCAACAAGCAATGCGACGGAAGTTGTGGCGCCACGAGCAACGGCTTGAGCCGAGAGGTTCGGGGTGTAATTCAGCTTCAGTGCGGCAGCGAGCACACGGTCACGAAACTCGTCTTTGACTTTACGAGTGCTGCCATTGAGGGAGCGCGAGGCGGTCGCCAGAGAAACTCCGGCTTCGCGGGCGACATCATGCAAGGTGATCGGCGCCTTGAAGGGAGAGCTCATGAGGGAAAGCCTATTCCGCCCGATCCAGAGTTCACTACGGTAGAACGGACGGGTTTGTGTTCAGAAGAGTGCGGAATGCGTTTTCCCGTTACTATTGGCGCTGTAACGCCAGGCCGAGGAACACGCCGTCGATGAAGACAAGGGGCATCATGAGGTCAACTGCACCATCCCCGTTTCAAGTTGAGCGCACCGCCGACGGAACCTTCCACTTCCACATCGGCGACACCACGGTCGCGAGCTACGTGACACAGCCGCCCACAGCGCAGCTCGAATCCCCGCGCCCTCTGCTCCACCCGCTGCGCAGTCTGGCCGGCGAAGTTGTCACGCTTTCGCGCCCCGGCGATCATCTCTGGCATACGGGACTTTCCTGGGCCCTCCCCAACGTTGGCGACGACAACTTTTGGGGCGGTCCCACTTATATTCGAGATCAGGGGTATGTTCAGCGCGCCAACAACGGACGCCAAGAGAACATCGAAATCACCACAGCGGATGCCTCCACCGACGGGATCACGCTGACGCACCGTCTCGACTGGCTCACCGAGTTGGGGGAAGTGCTCTTTGACGAGGAGCGCACGCTGACGGTTCGGGCAAGGATGGACGCAGGTGCGCCGGCTTGGGCACTGATCTTCTCTACCGCGATGCGAAATGTCAGCGGGCAAGACATTCCGTTTGGATCTCCGTCCACAGCCGGGCGCGATAACGCCGGATACGGCGGTCTGTTTTGGCGGGGACCAGACTCCTGGAAAAACGGGGTCATCCACACCGTTGCCGGGCCGGCTGGCGAAGAGCTTCGGGGAAGCCGCGCTCCGTGGATGGCGTACACAGGACACCCGCGCTCGGGAAGCTCGACCAGCGTTGTGATGGTGGATGACTCACAGAACCCGACCTATCCCACGGAATGGTTTGTGCGCACCGAGGAGTACGCCGGGCTCTGCCCCGCCCCTTTCTTCAGCGACGAACTCATTGTGAAAGCGGATGACACTCTCCGTCTGCGATACGCGGTGATCATTGGTGACAGTGACAGTGGCAGTGGCAGCGAAGGTAGTGACGTAGCGCAGTGGGCCGAGTGGGGTCGCCAGTTGTTGGGGGCGAGCCGGTGACTGATCAGCAGGTGCGCGACCGTGAGCGGTATGCCCTCATTGGCACAGGACACCGAGCCCAAATGTATGTGGATGCATTGCGTGCGGAACATGCGGACGTGGCAGAACTCGTCGCCTGGAGTGACAGCAATCCCGGGCGACTCGACTTTCACGAGCGAATTTACCGGGACGCGGGCTCAGCGCTGCCCATTCGGTTTGCACCCTCCGAACTAGAAACGGTGATCGCGGATCAGCGCATTTCTCGAGTGATCGTAACAACCCCGGATGCCACTCATGCGGAGTATGTGTCCCGGGCACTTCTGGCCGGCGCCGACGTTGTTGTGGAGAAACCTCTCACGATTAACAAGGCGGGGTTGGCGCAAATCGCAGACGCCATCCAGCGCAGCGGCCGCAATGTTGTGACGACTTTTAACTATCGGTACAGCCCCCGCAATAGTGCGCTGAAGGAAGTTATCGCGGCGGGCACCATTGGCACGGTGACATCCGCCCACTTTGAATGGGTTTTAGACACCGTGCATGGTGCGGACTACTTTCGGCGCTGGCACCGCAATAAAGAGGACTCGGGTGGGTTGTTGGTGCACAAGGCATCGCACCACTTTGATCTGGTCAATTGGTGGATTGGATCGAGTCCCACGCGCGTGCACGCCAGCGGTGGTTTGCGGTTCTATGGTGCGGAGAATGCGGCGGCTCGGGGGGTTGGGGCGCGTCCGGCTCGGGGGACCGGGGCATCCGCCGTGATGGGCGCTGATCCGTTTAGTTTGGATCTGACGGAGGATCCGCGGCTGAAGGGGTTGTATCTCGACGCTGAGCACCACGACGGGTATTGGCGTGACCGTGACGTGTTTGATGCGGGCATCACCATTGAAGGCAATCTGGCGTTGACGGTTGATTACAGTTCGGGTGCGACGCTGAGTTATTCGCTCAACGCGCACAGCCCTTGGGAGGGGTATCGCGTCAGTGTTAACGGCACGGAGGGGCGAGCCGAGCTCGACGTTGTAGAGCGCGGGGCAGTTCTGCGTGGCGACGATGGCCGGGTGGTTCTTGATCCGAGTGCCACCCCTGGTGCTGGCGCGGCACCTACGCTGCGGCCGGAAGGTCACCGACTGCTGGTGCAGAAGCACTGGGAGGCGGCGGTGGAGGTTCCGATTGCTGAGGGTGTTGGCGGGCATGGCGGTGGTGACGCCTACCTTCTTGAGCACCTCTTTCACCGGCAAACCCACGACCGGCTCGGCCGTCCCGCCGGGTACGCTGACGGGGTTAACGCCGTCTCGGTGGGAATAGCCGGCAACGAATCACTCGCAACGGGACTCCCCGTTGTGATCGCACCCGCAGAGTTTCTCTGAGTGAAAGGCTTCCCAATCAATGGTGATTGACACTTCGTCCGCAGCGCCCCTTCTTCGTGCTGCGCTTGTGGGGACCGGTTCGGTTGCTCACCTACACGCGCAAAGCTTGGCCACCATTAGTGGGGTTGAGCTGGTCGCGGTTGCCGACGTGATGCCAGGGCGGGCGGCGGAGTTTGCCGCCGAATACGGCATCGCCGCGGCGCACACCAGTGTTGAGGACCTGTTGGCCGCTGGGCACATCGACGTGGTGCACCTCTGCACACCGCCTGGAGTGCACGGACCCCAGGCCGCGGCGGCTTTCGCGCACGGCGCGCACGTTATTGCCGAGAAACCGCCGGCGTTGTCCCTCGCCGAGTTGCAGCAGATGAGTGACGCGGCCACCGCTGCGGGCAAAGAATTTGCGGTGGTGTTCCAGCAGCGCACTGGAACTGCTGCCGCACATATCCGTGAGCTCCTGCGCAGTGGCGCCCTCGGCCGGCCGTTGTTGGCGACCTGCAACACCCTCTGGTATCGCGGCACCGACTACTTCGCTGTTCCCTGGCGAGGGAAGTGGGACACCGAGGGCGGCGGAACAACCCTCAGCCACGGCATCCACCAGATTGATCTGTTGGCGTTTCTGTTGGGCGACTGGAATCAAGCATCCGCTCAGCTCTGGCGGCAGGCGCGAGACGTGGAAACGGAAGACGTTTCCACGGGAACCATCCTGTTCGACAGTGGAGTTGTCGCCTCGGTTGTGACCAGCGTGCTGTCCCCACGGGAGAGCAGCGCCATCCGAATCGACACCGAAAAAGCGACCATCGAACTCGAGCACCTCTACGGCCACAACCGGGTGCATTGGCGTATCACGCCCGCCGCGCACATCGGTGCTGAGGAAGTTGCTGGGTGGGAATTTCCGGACGATATTGCCCCAAGTGGGCACAACGCGCTGCTTGAGTCTGTGTATGACTCCCTTCTTTCCGGTACAGCGCTTCCTGAGGTTGCTACGAACCCCGCCCGAGCCCTCGAAATCGTCACGGCGTTCTACGCGTCCGCCCGCACCGGTCAGATCGTCGACCGGCTGAGTGTGCAGAGTGATCCGGCCCTCCGCGGATCTCTCGCCGCCCCGGTCACCGATAACCGCGAATAGTTTTACTGCAATGAGCGCATCGCTGTTTCGTGACCCCCTGTGGGATGGCGCCACCGACCCCACCGTCATTCGGCGCGAGGCGACCGCCGATTACGCAGCCGAGTGGTGGATGTTTTACACGCAACGCCGGGCGCTGCTCGAAGCTGAGGGTGTGGAGTGGGTGCACGGCAGCCGTATTGGTGTGGCCGTCTCCACCGATGGCGGTGCCAGTTGGCAATACCGCGGAGTTGTTGAGGGGCTCGACGACCAATCGGGCAACACCCATTGGGCACCCGAGGTTGTTCGCCTTGATGGTCGGTATCACCTGTTTCTTACCTGGATCGCTGGCGCTCCGAGCCGCTGGGAGGGGCATCCGCGTCGCATTATTCAGTTTGTGAGCGACGATCTCGAGAAGTGGGATCGAGTTGGAGAGCTGGAGCTAAGCAGCGATCTGGTGATCGACGCTGCTGTGGCACGCACGGCGGACGGGCTGTTGCGGCTTTGGTACAAAGATGAGGCGGATGACTCCACGACGTACAGCGCTGTGAGTGAGACCGGCGAGATGTGGCGGGTCGAGGGGAAGGTTATTGGCGGCCGGCCGCATGAGGGCCCTAACGTCTTCGAGCTGGCCGGCTGGTTCTGGATGATCGTCGACGAGTGGCGTGGGCAGGGTGTGTACCGGTCGGTCGACGGCTGCGAGTGGGTGCGGCAGGGTGTTGACGATGGGCTGATCCTGAACCGTCCGGGTGTTGCAGAGGACGACCAGCAGGTGGGTAGGCACGCGGACGTGGTGGTTGATCCTGACACGGGCGCCGCGTGGGTGTTTTATTTCACTCACCCGAACTGGGACGGGGTAGAGCTTGATCGGGTGTCCGGTGAGGCGGAGCGGCGCTCAGTGATTCAGGTCGCGCGCTTGGAGGTGGAGACCCTCGAGAACGGTGTTCCTGTGCTGCTTGCACGGCGTGATCTGCCGAGTGGGACCCGCTTGTTCGGATAGATTCGCTGAAGGTGGATTGCGAATATTGCCAAGTTGATCGTTTCAACCTATGCTTCGGATAACGCTTTCCCGAGCGCACCCGAGGACTACAACGAGGTTATCCAGGAGGACAACGATGTTCCACCAACGCATCATGCGTGCAGCAATCGCAGTTACCGCAACAACAGCAGCTGTTTTGGCCATGTCGGGCTGTGCATCGAGCGCGCCGGCCACCGAGGAATTTGATCCAGACGCCGAAGTGACATTGAACTTCACCTGGTGGGGCAACGACGACCGGGCTTCGAAGTACCAGGAGGCCATCGCTCTTTTCGAAGAGGAATATCCGAACATCACCGTGAACGGCACGTTCACAGACTTTCCTGCGTACTGGGAGAAGCGCACCACTGAGGCCGCCGGTGGTGGACTTCCTGACGTGATGCAGTTCGACTCCTCACAGATCAACTCCTTCGGCGGACGAGGACTGCTTTACGACCTCTCCAGCGAATTCGGCGAGAACATCGACATTGACGGCATCGTTGAAGCGGCCGTCGCAACGGGTGAACTTGATGGCGCTACCTACGGGCTGATCACGGGGACGAACGCGTGGACCATGTTCCAGGACCAGACCCTCATCGAGTCCCTGGGGCTGACCCCCTGGGAGGGTGGAAGCTGGGAAGAGTACAACGAATGGATGGCTGAAGCCACTGCCGCCGGAAACGGTGTGTACGGCGGATCCGACCCCACGCAGCGCATTCAGAACTTCGAGCTGAGCCTGCGCCAGCAGGGCGAAGCGCTCTACACCGCCGACGGCGAACTGGGCTTCACCGAAGATGACCTGAATGAATTCTGGAGCTCGGCCGATGAGGCCCGCGACGGTGCAGTTGTTCCCCAGCAGCGTCTGGAAGAGCTGAACCCCGTATCGGGCTTCGGCGCGAACATCGCCCTGACCGAAATGACCTGGGACAACTTCGGTGCCGGCTACCTCGCCGACTCCGGCAAGGTAATTGACGACATTGCCCTTGTCGCCCCGCCCACCTCGGACGAGTCGGTGCAAGACCTCTACCTCAAGCCGGCTCTGATGCTCTCGATGGCCGCAACCACCGACAACCCCGCCGCCGGTGCGAAGCTCATCGACTTCCTCACCAACAGCCCTGAGGTCGGTGCGATCTTCGGTGCTTCACGCGGAATCCCCGCCGACGAGGAACAGCGTGAGGGAGCCAACCTGTCCGGTCAGGACGCGGTTGTTCTCGCGTACGAAGAGTCCATCGCCGATCGTATCGGTGACGCCCCGCCGCTGCCGCCCGAGGGTGCAGCATCCATGGAGCAGAAGTTCTGGGACCTGGGCAAGAGCATCGCGCTCGACGCAGTAACGGTGGACGAGGCAGTGAGCCAGTTCTTCGCTGAAGCTGACGTGATCCTCACCAACTAGTCCCACCTCTAACGCAGCATCACACTCGGAAGAAGTAACTATGACGTCAACCAAGGTGCCAGCACCACGGTCAGTCACGCCGAGTGGGCCAGCCGCCGGCCCGACGGGTTCGTCCCGTCGGGCCGGCGGTAAGCGCCCTGCTCTCAGTGAAAAACGCCGCGAGGGTATCGCCGGATACTTGTTCCTCTCGCCCTGGTTGATCGGCTTCTTCGGCCTCACCCTTGGGCCCATGGTGATCTCGTTGTACCTGGCGTTCACCAGTTACAACCTGTTCACCAACCCAGAATGGGTTGGGCTCGACAACTTCACCCGTATGTTCAACGATCCGCAATACTTGCAATCGGTGCGGATCACCCTCATCTACGTCCTCGTCGGAACCCCCATCAAACTGGCCGCCGCTCTCGGTATCGCCATGCTGCTGAACTTCCGCTCGAAAGGCACCGGATTCTTCCGCTCCGCCTTCTACGCACCCTCCCTCATCGGGGCAAGCGTGTCCGTCGCCATCGTGTGGCGGGCCATGTTCAACTCCGACGGTCCCGTCGACAACGGCTTGACCGCGATCGGCATTGACGTGGGCGGCTGGGTAGGCGACCCCACCCTCGTTATGCCCATGATGATCTTCCTGGCCGTGTGGCAGTTCGGTGCCCCCATGGTCATCTTCCTCGCCGGTCTCAAGCAGATCCCCACAGAACTTTATGAAGCGGCGGATGTCGACGGCGCCGGCCCCTGGCGCAAATTTAAGAGCGTCACCCTACCGATGCTCTCGCCTGTGATCTTCTTCAACCTGCTTCTCGAAATGATCGGCGCGTTCCAGATCTTCGCGTCTGCATTCATCATCTCCTCCGGTACAGGCGGCCCCGCCGGATCGACTAACTTCTACACGATTTACCTGTACCAGCGGGCCTTCGGTGACCTTCAAATGGGATACGCCTCGGCCATGGCGTGGCTTCTCCTGCTTGTGGTGGGCGCCGCAGCGCTGGTGCTGTTCCGCACCTCAAAGTTCTGGGTGCACTACGGAGGCGACTCGAAATGACCATCATCGATACCCCGTCGACCGAAGCGCAGACGCGTCCGCGCAAGATTCCCGCCAAACGGTCTCAAAAGCTGCTCACCGCAAAAAACTGGAAAACCATCGCCTGGTTTGTCGCACTTCTTGTGCTGGTGGCGATCGTTCTCTACCCGCTGCTGTGGATGGTGCTGGCCTCGTTCAAGCCGTCCAGCGAGATCAACGGCAACACCACACTGCTGCCGGCTGAACCCACCATTCAGAACTACGTCAAAGTGCTGCAGGGTATCGGCGGAATTCCGGTCTGGACGTTCTTCGGCAACTCGCTGTTCCTCGCGATTGGCTCCGTTATTGGTGTTGTCGCCTCATCCTCGATGGCCGCCTACGCCTTCGCCCGGGTGCGATTCCGCGGAAGCAACCTGTTCTTCGGCATGATGATCGCCACCTTGCTGCTGCCGTTCCACGTGCTGATCATCCCGCAGTACATCATCTTCCAGCGCATCGGACTGGTCGACACCTTTGTGCCGCTGCTGATCGTCAAGTTCCTGGCAACAGACGCGTTCTTCGTCTTTTTGATGGTGCAGTTCATTCGCAACCTGCCGAAAGAGCTGGATGAGGCGGCGAGAATCGACGGTGCGGGGCATCCGCGTGTGTTTATGTCGATCACGCTCCCGCTGATCAAACCGGCCCTGATTACCTCGGCGATCTTCGCGTTTATTTGGAGTTGGAACGACTTCCTTGGGCCACTGCTCTATCTCAACTCCACCGATAAATACCCGCTACCGTTGGCGTTGAGGTTGTACAACGACCAAACCAGCGTCTCTGACTATGGTGCGACCATTGCAATCTCGGTGCTCGCGTTGGTTCCCGTTGCAATCTTCTTCTTCGTCTTCCAGCGCTTCTTGGTAGATGGTGTGGCAACGCAGGGGTTGAAGGGATAACCGTGGCTAGCTCTCGTACGCAGACTCGGCGGGCGCGGTTAACCGCACGCTCGAGTGCGCTGTCGGGAGCAGGCCCCACCTCGGCTGCTGCAGAGAAGTCACGGTGGCCGGGTGCTGCATCCCGGTTCGCGCTGTTCGGTGAGGTGCTCGCAACGGGCATCATTGTGATCGTGGCCTCGCTGCCTCTGGTGACAATTCCGTTGGCCTTGGCGGTTGGACACCGACACCTGCTGAGGTTTTTACGAGCCGAAGACTCGTCGCTGCGGCTGGCTTGGGCAGACTTCCGGGCCGGCCTACTCGGCGGTGTCGCGGTCGGCTTCGCCTTTGTGCTGACCGTGGGCATTCTCCTGCTCGATCTGCAGATGGTCTCCACCGGTTTGCTGCCCGGTGGCACGATCGTTGGGGTGATTGCCGCGGCGGGTGTTGTGGCCGTTGTTGTGTTGATCCTGCAGGCTGCTGCGGTGTGGTCGCCCGCCACCGGCTGGCGTTCCGCCCTGAAAGCTGCACCGTCTCGGGTACGCGCCGACGTGGTGGGCAGCGTTTACCTTGCGGTAGCTGCCGGGCTCACGGTGTTGTTCACCTGGATGCTGATCCCGCTGATTGTGCCGACCCTCGGCTGCCTGTGCTTCGCCAGCGCCACCATCGCGGCCCGACGGTTGGACCCGGCAGAATCTTTGTAAACCAGATGCTTAGCGCGGCGCGTAGTCGGTAACCACCGCGTTGTGCAGCAGGTCAGAGTTGAAGCCCAGCCGGCTGGGGTTCGCAATGTTGGTCAGCAACACAAAACAGAGGTCGAGGTCGGGGTAAATCCAAAACTCGGTTCCGGCCCAGCCGCCGTGCCCAAACACCCGTCGTTCCAGAAGGCCGGGGGCCGCATGCCGCAGGTTCCAGGTGAGGCCCCAATCCTGTCCGCGGTCCTCCGTGTAGGGAGCCAGCTTCGGAATCCCGACCGTGTATGGACGCAGCATGGCGGTCTGGGTGAGTGGGTGCACTACTGCGCCATCACCTCTCAGCAGGGAGCTGCCGACCGACAACAGATCGTCGGCGCTGGAGTACAGGCCAGCACCCGGGTGCTTGAGTTTTTGGAGGGCCGGGTAGTCGAGGCCTAGTTCTGCGGCGTCGAACACGGGGTGTGTGTCATCCGCATCAAAATTCAGGCCGGTAGCCCCCACGGAGGAGGCGAGGGAATCGATGCTGGTGGCCAGCGGAACTCCCGTGGCGTCCTCCAGCATCGCGGCGACACCCTCAAAGGCGAGGGTTGAGTATCGGGTCATCGAACCGGCGGCGAAATCGGCTCCCGCTGTCAGCAGCGTGGGGCGAAGGCCGTTGGGGGTGTCGAGCGGTGGTTCGCTGATTCCGGAGCGGTGAGTGAGCAGATGCTCCAGGGTCACGATGTCGGTGCGGTTTGTCCCGAACTCGGGAAGCGCATCGCTGAGCGGAGCGGTGAGGGAGAGCTGACCGGCCTCTACCGCACGCATCGTGGCCAAACCAACCAGGGGTTTAGTGATTGAGAACAGCGGATACCTGTCGCCAATGTGCGCCGTGCGCGAGCCGCTGGCGCCAAACGCCGCCAATTCAACGGTGCCAGCACTGGTAGCTATACCGAGAACGGCCGAGGGAAGGATCGTGTTGGTCACCAGCGAGCGGGTGAGGTCCAGAGCTTTTTCGCCCGTGGTCATAAGAACTCCTTCGTCGGCGTTTATCCACGATTAGACTCGAACAACATACCGCGGAAAGCGCTTGCTGACCCCGGGGGTATGAAGCTCGAAATCGATCAGCTCGAAATCGATCAACCTGAACTCAACGAAGAGGAATCTATGTACTACGGCGGCGACTACAACCCCGAACAGTGGCCAGAAGCCACCTGGCACGAGGACGTGGTGTTGATGAAGCAGGCCGGCGTCACCATGGTCAGTTTGGGTATCTTCTCCTGGTCGCGGTTGCAGCCCGCCGAGGGCGAGTTTGATTTTGAGTGGCTCGACACCGTCATCGGCCTTCTCCACGGCGCCGGAATCGCCGTCGATCTGGCCACCGCCACCGCCTCCCCGCCACCCTGGGCGACGGCCACCTACCCCCAGATGCTGCCGCAGGACGAAAACGGCGCCACCTACTGGCCGGGCTCCCGTCAGCACTATGCACCGAGCTCTCCCGACTACCGTCGCCTCGCCGCCGAACTGGTGACGGCGCTCGCCGAACGCTACGTCTCCCACCCCGGTGTGGTGATGTGGCACGTTAATAACGAGTACGGATGCCACCTCGCTCAGGACTTTTCGCCTAATGCTGAGGTAGCTTTCCGCGCCTGGCTTCAGAACAAGTACGGATCCATCGAGGCGCTCAACGCAGCATGGGGAACCGACTTCTGGTCACAGCGGTACACCGACTTCTCCCAGGTGTTGCCTCCACGCAAAGCGCCGTATAGCCGTAACCCCGCCGGGGTGCTCGACTTCAAGCGCTACACCTCCGATGCTTTGCTCGAGCTGTACCTGATGGAGAAGGAGATCATCCTGGCCGCCGGGGCGAAGCAGCCCATCACCACCAACTTTATGGGCGCCTTCCCGCACGCCGATTACTGGCGGTGGGCTCAGGAAGTCGACGTGATTACCGACGACTGCTACCCCGACCCCAATGATCCGGAGTCGTTCCGTACCGCCGCCTACTCCCGCGACCTGATGCGTTCGTTTAAACCCGACGTGCCATGGCTTCTGATGGAACAGGCCACCAACGCCCTGAACTGGCGCCCGACCAATGCGCCCAAAGCACCCGGCCAGATGGCGGCCCTCAGCATGCAGGCCATCGCCCGCGGCGCCGACGGAATCCTCTTCTTCCAGTGGCGTCAGTCCCGTGCTGGTAGCGAGAAGTTCCACTCCGCCATGCTCCCGCAGGCCGGAACCCGCACCCGCACCTGGCGTGAAGTGGTGGGCCTCGGAGCTGAACTGGCCGCACTGCCCACCCTGCCGGCTGGATCCCGCAACGCCCGTGTGGCCATCGTGATGGACTGGCACGCCTGGTGGGCCCTCGACAACCCCGACCACCCCATTGTGCTGAACTACCCGGAGATTCTGCAGGCGTGGTACTCGGCCATCCACCGCCAGCACGTGCAGGTCGATTTTGTGCACCCCACCAGTGACCTCACCGGGTATCGGGTCGTTGTTGCGCCCAACCTGTACCTCCTCGCCGAAGAAGGGGCGGCGAACCTCAGCCGTTTTGTCGAGGACGGCGGCGACCTCATTGTTGGCGCATTCAGTGACGTTGTTGATGAAGCGGATGCCTTCCGTGACGGCGGATACCTCACCCAGCTGGCTCCCGTACTGGGCATCTGGCAGGAAGACTTCGGCGCACTGGTTCCCCCCGCGCTGGTCGGAATCGCCCCCGGGCAGGTCTTTGCGCCTATTGCTTTGCAGGAGGGCAGCGAGCAGGGAATCACCGGCACCCTGCTTGCCGAAGAAATCCACCTCGAGGGCGCGACCAGTCTTGGCAACTTTGCGGGTGGCCGTCTCGATGGGCAACCCGCCTTCACCCGCAACAACCACGGGCGAGGGCGCGCGTACTACCTCGCCACAATTGCGGATGCCGCTGGGCTGCGGGCCGTCACTGCGCTGGTATTCGACGCAGCCGGAGTGGCTCCTGTGCTGGTGGATGTGCCGGAGCGGGTGGAGGTCGCCGAGCGTGGTGACCTCGTCACGCTGATCAACCACGACATCGTTCCTCACACCATCGCAACGCCCGGCCTGGCCGATTACCAAAGTGGGGACAAGGTTTCGACCGTGGAGTTGGCACCGTTTGAGTACGTCTTGCTGCGTTCCTGAGCACAGTGGCATCCGCCCCCCTATACACGTGTCGTACAAATAAATAGACCCCTGTTCGATAAAAGTACGGAAGATTAGCGTGGGACCCGATGGCATTTCGTCATCGTGTTACGGAGGAACTATGTACTTCCACGTCCAGAGCTATATCAATGAAATCGCTGATGGGGAGCCGGATCCCGCCGCCGCAAACGCACTCCAAGAGGGGCTCGGTGGGCAGTTCGGCGAGATGCGCACCATGATGCAGTACCTGTTTCAGGCCATGAACTTTCGGGGGGCTGCAGCGAAGCCGTACCGGGACCTCATTCAGGGTGTTGGCACCGAGGAGATCAGCCATGTTGAGCTCATCGGAACCACCATCTCTCGACTGTTGGACGGCTCGCCCGAGTACAGCGGCAAGCTGACCGACCCGCTCGACACGCCAGGAGCCGGTGGGGCAACGCCGCTGAACATCGCGCTCGACACCTCGAACATCCACCACTACCTGGTTGGTGCCCAGGGCGCCCTACCGGTGGACTCAGCTGGTAACCCGTGGAGCGGCAGCTACGTCTACAACTCGGGCAACCTGCCGTTGGACCTGCTCTACAACCTCATGCTGGAGTCGACCGGTCGCCTGCAGAAATGTCGGGTGTACGAGATGACCGACAACCCCACCGCACGGTCAACCCTCGCGTACCTGATTGTGCGTGACCAGGCCCACGAGAATGCTTTCGCGAAGGCGCTCGAGACGCTGGGTGTGCAGTGGAAGACGCTGCTGCCGATCCCCAAGACCAATGCGGAGAAATTCCCTGAGGTCAAGAAGCTTCTCGACCTTGGTCTGCAGAGCACCTCGTACACGTTCGATCTGCGCGGCGAATCGGAGGCGGGCAAGATCTTCCGCGGCCCGTCACCCTCGAACGATGGCACCGAGCTGATCGCTGACCA
>DASYMY010000024.1:0-4512 GCA_036008825.1 Glaciihabitans sp. | reverse complement strand
CAGCGGTGGCGGCAGATCTTGTTGCGGCCGCAGAGACGCGGGACTCTCTGTCGGTCACGGCCGATATGAGCCCACTCACCCTTCTGCCCACACTCGACGATGCCTCGGCAGCCGTAATCGCCGCAGAGGCCCAGTGGCTGGCCGAACAGGAGCGTCTCGCGGCGGAGGCAGCGCGATTGGCTGCGGAAGCTGCAGCACGAGCGGAGGCCGAACGTGTCGCGCAGGCAGCACAGGCAGCCGCTGACGCCGCGGCTCGAGAAGCCGCGGAAACTCCCACCGTTCGCTCGGCCCCGCCCGCAGCCGCACGCAACCCTGAGTCCGCTCCCCCACCAGCACCGTCGGCGCCGGCAACATTTGACGAGTACGTCTGGGCTGCGGGCGGTCAAGGCGAGCTTGACGCGTGCAAAGGCTCCGTCGACCTCACCGGAATCTATGGATTTCCCGTCATAGGAGAGCACTGGAGCTGCGGGGGTAGCCGTTTTCCAACCGCAGAGGGAACAACGATCCGACTGAGCGGAGTGCTGGAGGGGCTCTATCGAGTTGGCCCAATTGTTGCGATCCTCAATCAGAAGACCAACAAAACTTGGGACGCCCCCAGCAACCATGACCTGCTGTACCAAACCTGCATCAACGGGCTGAACACACAAATGTCCTACGCGGCCCTGACCCGCATCGGCTGAGGCCGCTCTGCTGGCTCGCTGAGGCAAAGAAAAAGCCCCCACCCGTGGAGGGGTGGGGGCTTAGCTCCCCGACTTGGACTCGAACCAAGAACCGTCGCATTAACAGTGCGATGCTCTGCCAATTGAGCTATCGAGGATTGCTGAAACAGCTCTGCAACCTTATCAAAGGTTTGGCATAGTCAAAATCCACTCGGTACCCTCTGGCCATGACTGAGTTCACTGTTCGGGTCGCAACACCGGCCGATACTGACCGACTGCTGCCACTTCTGGACGAGATGGCGGGAGAGAAAACGGGAACCCGACCGCCGCAAAATCTTGAGCAGATTGAGCGTCGTCGGGCCGTTCTTGCCGCGAGTTTATTGGACTTTGAGCGCCCCGTCGTGGTCGCGTACAGCGGAATGCGGGTGGTTGGTTGTCTGCTCCTACCCGACACAACCCCGTTCGTCAGTGCGTCCTGGCGGGGCCTCGGAGTCGACATCGAATTGTTGCAATTTCTTCGATAACGCCGAGGAATTTTGTGAAAACTTTTTTAGGTCACCAACAGATAGGTCGGGGAGGCAACGTCCAGGGTTTCGGAGAGTTCCGGGGATCCCGGATTGCCCAACTGAAATGACGTCACCGCGTTCGAAAGCTGGTTCGCGACGTACAGCTGCTCCCCTGCCACAACCAGGTGCCGCGGACCGGCCCCACCGCACGCCGTTGAGCCGTGCGGGGTGAGGGTGCGGCCGTCAGCACTCACCCCAACAACGCTGATGCGGTTGCTTCCACGCAGGCCCACATAGGCGAAGCGGCGCGTGCTATCCACCGCGATCGCGGCCGCCTGATCGCCGGGCTCTGCCCCCATCAGCGAGCAGGAGCCACTCACAACAAAGGATCCGTCCAACTCAGTGAGAACGAACAGGATGTTACTTAGCTCGCCGAGAACCCACACCACTCCCGGGGAGTGGAGAAAGAGGTCGCGGGGCCCGGAGCCTGCCGGCAGGGAAACACTGCCGGTGCGCACGAGCCCACTCTCGTCCAGGCGGTGAACGTGAACACTGTCGGTGCCCAAATCAGTGGTCAGAACCGTGCTGTCGTCGACGAGAAGCGCATCGTGGGCGTGCGGCTGCTCCTGGTTGGGGTGCGGGCCCGAGCCTGCACCACGAAGAATGGTGTGAACGGGCTGCGGTCTGCCGTCGGACGTCAGCCGGCGAACACCCACACTGCCATAGCCGTAGCAGGCGTCAAGCAGAAATGGGCCAGCAGCCGACAGCGCGCAAGGGTAGGGGCCAGCGGCATCCGCCCGGCCGAGAAATTGCAGGGTGTCATCGGCAATTTGGAAGGCACTGATTCGCTGGGTGCTCTCCCCCGTGGCGTACACGGTGTCTCCTACCCGGAGGAGATACGACGGAGACGGGGTGACCGCAGCAGCGCCTACGAGGGTGAGGGTGCCATCGGGGCTGCGCTGCAGCAGAGCAATGCCGGAGGCGGTGCCGCCCATATCCGCCGTGTATCCACCCACCCAAATGTGGGTGGCGGGAGAAATCTTCTCAGTCACGGCGGATGCCATCACCGCGCGGCACTGTGCGCGGTGGAGGCCAGTTCGCGCAGGTAGGGGTGGTGCGGATCGGCGAGGAGCTCGTCGAGCGGACCGAGCCCCACCAGCACACCGCGTTGCATCACGGCCACCCGGTCGCTGAATCGGCGCACATCACTGAGGGCGTGGCTAACGATCATGGCGGAGAACGGACGACGCTGCTGAGCCTCACGGATGATGTCGAGGATGGGTCCTCGTGCGCTGACGTCAATGCCCGAGGCCGGGTCATCCGCTATCAAGAGGGCTGGTTCCAAGATCAATGCGGTGGCAATAGCGACCCGCTGGCGTTGGCCTCGGCTCAGCTCGTGCGGGTAGCGCCCCAGTACTCCGAGCGGCAAGCGCACCGTGTCGATTGCTGTGGCAACCGCTTCACCGGCTTCGTCTGTGCTGAAGCGCCGGTCGCGACTGAAGATGGGTTGAGCCACATTTTCGGCCACCGTGAGGTGCGGGAGAAGGCGGGATCCGCCGTCTTGGGGCACGTATCCCACTTTCAGCAGCAGGGACTGCCGCCGACGGGTGGAGATGTGGCGCATACTCTGCCCGAGGACGGTGAGCGAGCCACCGGTGATGCGTGCGCCGCCCGCGCCGGGAATACCGGTCATCCCGGCGAAGGCGGCGGCGAGGGTGCTTTTGCCGGATCCGGAATCACCGATGACCGCAAGGATCTCGCCGGCGCTGATGCGCAGCGACACCCCTGAGATGGCCGGACCTGCTGTATCCGCCCGACGACTGGCATACGTGAGGGTCAGGTCGTCGGCCACAACGGCCTCGGTGATCTCCGAATTCATGGTCTAGCTTGTCTCCTGCAGGCGGTGCAGAACATCGCGACGCCGTTCCTGCTCCACCGGGTCGGGCACGGGCAGCGAGGCCAGCAAACGCTGGGTGTATGGGTGTTTCGGCGCTCCGAGCACCTCGGCACCGGTTCCTTCTTCCACCAGCTTGCCTTTGTAGAGCACGGCAATACGGTCGGCCAGCAGGTCAACGACGGCGAGGTCGTGGCTGATGAACAGAGCCGCGAAGCCGAACTCTTTCTGTAGCTCCGTGAACAGTTCGAGCACCCGTGCCTGCACGGACACGTCGAGCGCACTGGTCGGCTCATCGGCGATCAGCAGGGTCGGCTCCAAGGCCAACGACCGCGCCAGGCTGGCCCGCTGACGTTGTCCACCGCTCAACTCGTGTGGGTAGCGGTCGCCGAACGCTTTGGGAAGCTGAACGGCTTCGAGCAGTTCGTCAACCCGGGACCGCGCTGCGGCGACGTCGCCCGCTCGTTTGTGAACCAGGAGGGGTTCGGCAACACACTCGGCGATGGTCAGCAGAGGGTTGAAACTTGACGCGGGGTCTTGGAAAACGAATCCGATGTCGCTGCGCAGCGGCTTGAAGTCGCGTTCCTTGATGCCCAACATTTCTTTGCCCAAGACGCTGAGCGAGCCGCCCGTGATGCGGGTGAGTCCGCCGATGGCGCGACCAATAGTGGTTTTACCCGAACCGCTCTCCCCCACCAGGCCGAGTACTTCGCCCTTGTGGATCGAGAAGCTGACACCGTCGACGGCACGGAAACCGCCGCGGCCGAAGCGTCCGGGGTATTCGATGACCAGCTTGTCGGCGACAACCACCGGCGCGGCTTCGATCGTGGGCCGAGCTGCTGCGCGCTCCTGCGTTTTGGCCAGGCCGGTTCCGAGCTTCGGGACAGCCGCCAACAGTTTGCGGGTGTATTCGTGGGCTGGAGAGGCGAACAGGGTGCGAGCGTCGGCCTGCTCCACCACTTGCCCGTTGTACATCACGGCCACCCGGTCGGCGAGGTCAGCAACAACGCCCATGTTGTGGGTGATGAGCACAACCGCCATGCCGCGCTCGCGCCGGAGGTCGGCGATGAGATCGAGGATCTGCGCCTGGATGGTGACGTCGAGTGCGGTCGTCGGCTCGTCCGCAATCAGAAGGCGCGGGTTGCAGGCGATCGCCATGGCGATCATCACGCGCTGGCTCATGCCGCCGGAAAGCTGGTGCGGGAAAGAGGAGAGGCGGGTTTCGGGGCCGGGAATTCCCACTTCCTCGAGAAGCTGAATGGCGCGCTTGCGCCGTGCGGCCTTGTCCATGTCGAGGTGGGTGTTGAGCGCTTCCATGAGCTGGAAGCCCACGGTGAAGCAGGGATTGAGGCTCGACATGGGTTCCTGGAAAATCATCGCCATGTCCTTGCCGGTAATCTGACGGCGCTCGGCGGCGGTGATATTCAGAAGATCGCGGCCATCAAAGTCGATC
>DASYMY010000023.1:0-3359 GCA_036008825.1 Glaciihabitans sp. | reverse complement strand
GGCCGAGGCCGAGACCGACCAGCAGCATTCCGATCATGACAAACCAGATGGGTGTGCTCGCGGAGAGGAAGGTGAACAGGTAAAAACCGGCCGCCATCAGGCCTGTTCCAATAATGGGGAACATCCGGTATTTGCCCGTGCGGGCGATCAGCTGGCCGCTCACAATCGACGAAATCATCAGCCCGAGGATCATCGGGAGCAGTTGGAAACCGCTCTCGGTGGGCGTTGAGCCATTGACCAATTGCAGGTACAGCGGAATTGACGATAGGGCGCCAAACATTCCGAAACCGACCAGCACGCCGAGCACAGTGGCCATCGAAAATGTTGAGCTTCGAAACAGTTTGAGGGGGATCAACGCGTCGTCGCCCATGGTGCGTTCGATCAGGATGAACGCGATGATTCCGACCACACCGAGGACGTAGCAGGTAAAGGCGCCGGGCGAGCTCCAGCCCCATTCGCGACCCAGTTCTGCCACCAGCAGAAGAGGCACGACGGCGATGACGACCGTAGTCGCACCCCACCAGTCGATTCGTACCCCGCGGTTCACGCTGCGGGCGGGCAGGTGCAAAAAGCGCATCACGATAAAGAGGGCGACCGCGCCGATAGGAATGTTGATGAGGAACACCCAGCGCCAGCCGGCGATGCCGAGAATCTCAGGAGTGCCAGCGAGGAGGCCACCGATGAGTGGGCCAATAACGCTGGAGATGCCGAAGACCGCGAGGAAGTAGCCCTGGTATTTGGCGCGCTCTCGTGGGGCGAGAATGTCACCCATAATCGCCAGGGGAAGAGCCATCAGGCCCCCGGCGCCGAGCCCCTGCAGGGCGCGGAAGGCCGCCAGCTCGATCATTGATTGGGCGAAACCCGAGGCGATCGAGCCGGCGAGGAAAATGGAGATGGCGATCAAAAACAGTGGGCGCCGACCGAAGATATCGGAGAGTTTTCCGTAAATCGGGGTCGAGATGGTGGACACAATTAGGTATGCGGTGGTCACCCACGCTTGCTGGCTGAGACCCTGCAGATCATCGGCAATTGTGCGGATTGATGTGCCGACAATGGTTTGGTCGAGTGACGACAGAAACATGCCCGCCATCAGGCCATAGATGACAAAAAGAATCTGGCGGTGCGTCATCATCCCGTCAGAGGCAACCTTCGCCTGGGTCTGCGATGACGGTGTGGAATCGGTGCGTGACATACACAACCTCGAATGGTGAGAAGGGGTAAAAGCGCAACACCCTTTTTCGGCATCGCGCCGACCATGGCAAAACTTGCGTGACGTGCAAAGTTACACCCGTCGCAATGCATTCGCAATGCTTGGCAACTCGAAAAGTTCACCCTTCGCGATCCTGCGTCTAAACTCGGCTGCGTGCTGAGAATCACTCGTTCCTTGCGGGCTGTCGCGCTCGCGAGCGCCCTGCTTGTGGTGAGCGCTGGTTGCGCTGGATCAGCGAGCTCCTCGGCCACCCGCACGCCCGCCCCGGAGGTGACCGTGAGCCCAACGCCCGCCCCGACCCCGGAGTCGACCCCAGATCCAACACCCGAACCGGTCGCCACGCCCACACCGGAGCCGACTCCAGAGCCGACTCCAGAGCCGACTCCAGATCCCGCTCCAGAGCCGGCGCCGGCGCCGACCGTGGAGCCGAGCCCTGAGGCATCCGCTCCTGAAGTATCAGCGCCCCCGCCCGCAGTTCCTGCCGCGCCAGCCCCATTCGATCGCGCCGCGATGTCGATCGACGATCCGGCCAGTCTGTGGGTGGTGAGCAATAAGTTGCGGCAGCTCAATCCCGTGGATTGGGCGCCAGCGGATATTGTCACGGTGAACGTTCCGTCGCAGAACCCTCCGCGGTTGCGGCAGGTCGCCGGTGATGCGCTTGTCGCGATGTTCGCGGCGGCACAAGCGGAAGGCGCCGGTGCAATGCAGGTGCAGAGCGCGTGGCGTGCATACGACGTGCAGGTGCGTGTTTACGCGGGGTGGGTTGACCGCCTGGGACAGACGCAGGCGGATGCGCAAAGTGCTCGCCCCGGGCACAGCGAACACCAGACCGGTCTGGCCGTCGATATTTCGCCGGTTCCGTTGTCGTGCGCGCTCAGCGCCTGCTTTGGAGACACACCGCAGGGGCAGTGGTTGGCCGCAAACGCGTGGCGGTTTGGCTACCTACTGCGCTACCCGGCGGACAAAACCAACATCACCGGTTTCACCTACGAGCCCTGGCATTTTCGGTACATCGGTGTAGAGCTTGCCACCGAAATACACACCCAGGGTGTCACCACCCTCGAAGAATTCTTCGGACTACCCGCAGCGCCAGACTACGCGGGCTGAAGCGCGTCTTACCGCACTGCTGTAGTGCAATAAGCCGCGGATCAGCAGGAACCGATGCGTGCCGGGTGGCAAGCTCAAGGTTGGCCACGTAACATGCATCCGGTCACCCTGCATCAGCACCTGGAGTTTTCTTGCCATCACTGTTTCCCGTTCGAACCCGCACCCTCGTCTCAGCTCTTCTTGTTGTCACCCTCGGCGGCGCCCTCACCGCGTGCGCGCCGGGCTCCGAGGACAGCTCCGCGCATGGCGGGTCGAGTTCCACAGGGGACAACTCCGAGGTGGCAACGGCAGCGACGGCGCTATCTGCCACCTCAGGTTCCGTCACCGGTGGCGAACAAGTGGTTATCACCGGTACCGGGCTCGACACTGTTACCGCCGTGAACTTTGGCGCCACACCCGCGCCTATTGCCTCGGCGTCCTCTACCGAACTCACGGTCACCGTTCCGCAAGCGACCGCTTTTGCCCCGGCCAGCGTCGAGGTGACCCTGGGTGCGGGGGATGCCGCGGTGGAGGCATCCGCCCTGACATATTCGTATGAGATTCTCACGCCCGTTGACGCGCAGATGAACTACGTTCTGACCCACTGGCAGAACCGCAATGAGGCCGAATACGGCTCCTACGGGGATAACGACTGCGTGAACTTCACCAGCCAAAGCCTGATTGCTAGGGGCTGGGTGCAGGATTCCGAATGGTGGCACACCGCCTCAGGGGGAAGCCATCAGTACAGCAGCCCATGGCTGAGCTCCACGTCGATGAAAAAGTACTTTGATGCCCGCCCCAACCTGGCGACGGCGTTGACCGACGACCAGCGCGACCAGGTTGTTATTGGCGACATTGTGCAGTTCGACTGGGACAACAGTGGCGACCGCGACCACACCGGAATTGTCAGCCGCATCGAAGGTGAAGGCGCTGAGCGAGTCATCTACTTTGCCGGTCACTCACTCGACTCGGACTACCGTTCCGTTGACACAGCCATCACGACCGACCACCCCGGCGGCACCGCCTACTACTGGCACCTCGAAGCGTAAAACGCTTAACGTGC
>DASYMY010000022.1:0-3363 GCA_036008825.1 Glaciihabitans sp. | reverse complement strand
ACGGCGATCCAGGGCTCACCGGTGGTAAAGCCGGCGTTGGCGCTGGCATCCCATTGCACCGGGGTGCGGGCGTTATCGCGGCTACGAATCTGGAGTGCAGCCAGAATCTCAGCCGGGTCAGCCCCGCTCGCGACGGCTTCGTTGTAGTAGTTCAACGATTCGATGTCGCGGTAGTCCGAGAGCTGGGTGAAAGCGACGTTGGTCATCCCAATCTCGTCGCCCTGGTAAACGTAGGGTGTTCCGCGGTGCATGTGCAGCACGGTGGCCAGAAGGGTAGCCGACTCGTACCGGAACTGCTCATCGTTGCCGAAGCGCGAGAGCGAGCGGGGTTGGTCATGGTTGCCGAGGTAGAGGCTGTTCCAGCCTGAAGCGGCGAGGGCGCTTTGCCAATCGCCGAGGGACGCTTTCAGCGCCCGCAGTTCTAGCTCGGTGTTATCGAACTTATTGGCGGGGCCGTGGTCGAGACTGACGTGTTCAAACTGGAACACCATGTCGACTTCGCCCCTGGCGGGGTCGGTGAACAGGGCGGCGTCTTCGAAGGTGACGCCGGGCATCTCCCCCACGGTCAAGAAGTCGCCCACGCGCCCCTCGAACACTTCCCGGTGCATCTCCTGGAGGTAGTCGTGAATCTGGGGTCCCATAGTGAAGGCTTCGCCCACAACGTCACCGTCGATAAGGTCAAGCTGTTTGGCGATGAGGTTAATCACGTCCATCCGGAACCCGTCAACGCCCCGGTCCAGCCACCAACGCATCATCTCGTAGACGGCGTGACGCACTTCGGGGTTTTCCCAGTTCAGGTCCGGTTGCTGGCGAGCAAACAGGTGCAGGTAGTACTCGCCGGTTGTGGCGTCCAGTGTCCAGGCAGGCCCGCTGAATGCGCTGCGGAATCCGTTCGGCTCTGCCCCATTCTTCGGTTGACGCCACCAGTACCAGTCCCGCTTGGGATTCGTAGTGCTCGAGCGGGATTCGCGGAACCAGGCGTGCTCGTCACTGGTGTGGTTGACCACGAGGTCCATCACAATTTTGAGCCCCAGCCGGTGGGCTTCGGCAATAAGCGCGTCGAAGTCTTCGAGGGATCCAAACCGCGGGTCGATCGCCTGGTAGTCGCTGATGTCGTACCCGTTGTCGTGCTGCGGTGAGGGGTAAATCGGAGACAGCCACACCACATCAACACCGAGCTCGCGAAGATACCCCAAGCGAGAGCGGATGCCACCCAAATCGCCGAGGCCGTCGCCGTTCGAATCGGCGAAGCTTCTGGGGTAAACCTGGTAGACCACTGCGCTAGACCACCAGTCAGGACTTTGCTCGTTCACGCGCACAATTCTGTCATCTTGCTCACCGAACGGTCCCCTCGCACAGCAGAATGTTCTTATGTCTACCAATTACCGCCGTATGGCCTGCACCCCAGACGATGTTTTTGCTGTCCTTGCAGACGGTTGGCTTTTTCCCACCTGGGTGGTTGGCGCGTCGCGGATGCGGGACGTCGATGCCGAGTGGCCAAAGCCAGGCAGCCAGTTGCAGCACTCCTTCGGAGTGTGGCCGCTGCTGATTAACGACAACACCACCATGGTGGAGTGGGAGGCACCAAAGCACGCCGTGATGAAACCGGAAGGGTGGCCCATCGGTGAGGCGCTGGTGACCATTGATGTCAAGCCGCACAAAAACGGCTGTGTTGTGCGAATTAAAGAAAAGGCAGTGAAAGGGCCAGGAGCGCTACTGCCGTCCTGGCTTCTCGACATTGGACTGTATGCCCGCAACGTGGAGACACTGCGCCGTCTCGGGTTTCTCGCGGAAGGCCACGCCGGCCAAGCGTCACGGAAGTAACGGTCGACCGGCGTAGAGCTTCGGCTGAGCTGGCGCTACTGTGACCTAGCTGCAGAGCTCAGACAGTGACGCGAACGTGGTCTGCAGCTCGGTGGAGCTGGTTTCGAGTCCGCTGGTGTCAGCAGAGGTCGGGTCCTCGACGAAGGTCGCGAACTCCTCGGCAAAGGATGCCAGTGCAGCATCGGCGTCTTCCGCGACGGGCTTGACCTCGTCATTGGTGACGGTTTCGACGTTCTCGGAGAAGGTCTCCGAGAATCCGCTGATGGCTTCACCGGCTGCGGTGGGATCCGACTGGAAGTCGGTCATGCTCTGCGTCATTTCGGTTTCGAGCGAGTCCATTCCGTCCTGCAGGTTGCTGCACGCGTCAGCTTTGCTCTGCGACGCGGAGCATCCGGACAAAAGAAGTGTTGCGATGGCAAGCGATCCGAAGATGCTGGCAGTTTTTGTGCTGATGAGCGACATGGTTCCCCCTAAGTAGGTGTGATTTGACACCTGTTTAGCCTAATCGGGATTCGCAAGAGCACGATGGGGAGAACTCCCCAACCCGTGAAAGACTTAGGGATAATGAGCCTCCACGACGAAAATCCTGAGCTGGCCGGTTACGAACCGTCCGACGGCCGCCCCCTGCGCGGACGCAAAACGCGACTGCTGATGCAGGTAGTTGTTGTGCTCGGTTTGATCGCACTTATTGTGCCGGGAATCAGCACCACGGTTAGTGTGGCCGCCCGCACCGCGGATGCGAGCTGCGCCATTTGGGTGGCATATTCCGAACCCAGCGCCCTCGACTCCGAAGCGCGATTCGAGATCATCGGCGATCACGGCTTCGGCTGGCAGTGCTACACGTCAGGCGCCTTTGGTGGGGACCGATTTATCGCTTCCCTCGGAGTGATCCCCGGAACGCCCCGCCTGCCATCCACGGTTCCGCTCGACAGCTAACCCACCGGGCGCCATCGCGGGCGATCCGGCAGGCGGATGCCTCCTGCTGCGGCTGCGCGCTTACGCGGCGCCGTCGAACATCGAGGTCACCGAGCCGTCGTCAAAGACTTCGTAGATCGCGCGGGCGATCAACGGAGCGATGGGGAGGATGGTGAGCGTCGGGAACCGCTTTTCCTCAGGAATCGGCAGAGTGTCGGTGACCACAACTTCGTCGATGAAGTCGCTCTGCAGGATGGTGGTGGCTGGGTCAGAGAACACGGCGTGGGTTGCCGCTACAACGACGCGGATAGCGCCAGCTTCTTTGAGCGCCTCAGCGGCCTTCACAATGGTGCGGCCGGTGTCGATCAGGTCGTCAACGATCAGGCAGACACGACCGTTGACCTCACCAACGATCTCGTGCACGGTGACCTGGTTGGCCACGAAGGGGTCGCGACGTTTATGAATAATGGCCAGCGGTGCGTCGAGCTTGTCACTCCAGATGTCGGCGACACGAACGCGGCCCATGTCGGGCGAGACCACCGTCAGGGTGTCGTTGTCGAGTTTTTTGAAGTGCTCAAGCAGCACAGGCATGGCGAAGAGGTGGTCGACGGGGCCGTCGAAGAA
>DASYMY010000021.1:0-6530 GCA_036008825.1 Glaciihabitans sp. | reverse complement strand
GTATCGAGCGACGCCATCACGGCGCTATCGGGTAGCCAGGCCGCCAAAACCGTCGTGCTTGGCGCGGAGTTTGCGACCGAGGAGGCGCTTCAGTGGAAGATCAACTCGGCACGCGCCGGCAGCCAGCTTCCTGGTGGTGGTCAGCTCTTGTTCCCCGGCCACCGCTTTGTCGCCATTTATGGCACACCGGGCACAGGATCACTCGGTGTGCTTGGCGAACAAGACGCCACAGCGTCGGTTGCCCGTGCCCAGAAGCTGGCGACCGAGTACGAGCAGTTCAGTGATGTTCCCGTTGTACCAATGTTCGAGATCATCGCCACGGTCGCCGCAGGAGACGCAGGGGCCGACGGCAATTACTCCAACGAGTTGAGCATCGACCGCCTGCGCCCCTGGGTGGAACAGGCCACCGCATCGGGTCTGTATGTCGTGATTGATCTGCAGCCGGGGCGCACCGATTTTCTCACTCAAGCCAAGCAGTACGAGGAGCTATTGCGGATGCCTCACGTGGGACTGGCACTCGACCCGGAGTGGCGGCTGAAGGCCGACCAGGTTCCGCTGAAGCAGATTGGGTCGGTTAGCGCCGAGGAGGTCAACGCGGTCACCGAGTGGCTGGCGACCCTCACCCGGGAGAACAATTTGCCGCAGAAGATGCTGGTGCTGCACCAGTTCCAGACAAAGATGCTGCAGGATCGGGCGTCAATTGTGACGAACCACCCGGAGCTGGCCATGCTCATCCACGTGGACGGGCAGGGCGCGCAGCCCGATAAGCAGGCCACCTGGCGCACTTTGCAGCAGAACGCTCCCGATGTGGCGTGGGGGTGGAAGAACTTCTATGACGAAGATTCCCCCACCCTCACACCGGAGCAGACCATGACCGAGGTGTCCCCGGTTCCGGTTCTGGTCACCTACCAGTAGGGGCTTAGAGCGTCAGCTGCGCTTTCACAACGGTTACCAGCTCTTCTGCGACGCTGTCTGCCGTGAGCTGGTCTTCGGCTTCAACCATTACGCGCACCATAGGTTCGGTGCCGGAGGGGCGCAGCAGCACCCGGCCGGTGTCACCCAGAGCAGCGGTGGCATCGGCGACGGCAGATGCAATCACCGAGTCATCCGCTAATCCGTGGTGGTTCACTCCACGAACGTTGACCAGAGTCTGCGGGTAAACGGTCATAATCGACGCGAGTTCGGCGAGGGTTTTGCCCGTACGCGCCATCTCGGCGACGATGTGCAGACCCGTCAGAATGCCGTCTCCCGTGGTGGCGAAGCGGGTCATGATGACGTGACCACTTTGCTCACCGCCGAGGGACAGTGAATGCTCATCAAGTGCTTCGAGAACGTAGCGGTCGCCGACCTTGGTTTCGAGCATCTGAATGTCGTGGTCGGCCATGGCGCGGCGTAGTCCGAGGTTGCTCATCACGGTCGCAACCAGGGTGCGGTTGATCAGTGCACCACGGTCAGCCATGGCGACAGCGAGGATGGCCATGATCTGGTCACCGTCAACAACGTTGCCCTCTTTGTCCACGGCCAGGCAGCGGTCGGCGTCACCGTCGTGGGCAATACCAAGGTCGGCGCCGTGCTCGAGAACTGCGCGGGAGAGGTTGTCGAGGTGGGTAGAGCCCACTCCGTCGTTGATGTTCATCCCGTCCGGGTCGGCACCAATAACGGTGACGCGAGCACCGGCGTCTGTAAACACCTGCGGCGAGACGCCCGCGGCGGCGCCGTGGGCGCAGTCCAGCACAACGTGCACACCGTCGAGACGGTTGGGCAGAGTCGACAGCAGATGCACGATGTAGCGGTCTTCGGCGTCGGAGAAGCGACGCACACGGCCAACGTCGCCACCGGTGGGGGCAAGCTTGGCAGCGCTCATCGCCGCTTCGATGCGGTCTTCGACCTCATCGGGAAGTTTGGTTCCGCCCGCGGCAAAGAACTTGATGCCGTTGTCCGGGGCCGGGTTGTGCGACGCGGAAATCATGACACCGAGATCGGCGTTGAAGTCGGCGACGAGAAACGCGGCGGCGGGGGTGGGGATAACCCCGGCGTCGTAAACGTCGACACCGGAACTTGCCAAACCGGCGGCCACTGCGGCCGCCAAAAATTCACCGGAGACCCGTGGGTCCCGGGCGATCACGGCGGTGGGACGGCGCCCGGACGCCCGGCGGCCATCTGCGACTCGGCCTTTGCCAAGTACTACAGCGGCCGCCTGAGCGAGCTCGAGCGCCATCTCTACCGTGAGCCCGCTGTTCGCGAGCCCACGGACACCATCCGTACCGAATAACCGAGGCATGATTGCCGGTTACGCGGCGCTGATTAGCGCTTCGAGAACTGAGAAGCCTTACGGGCCTTCTTGAGTCCGGCCTTCTTGCGCTCGATGACGCGAGCGTCACGAGTCAAGAAGCCAGCCTTCTTCAAAGGCGCGCGGTTGTTTTCGCGGTCGATCTCGTTCAACGCGCGAGCGATGGCGAGACGGAGAGCACCGGCCTGGCCGGAGGGGCCACCACCGTTGATCTTCGCGATTACGTCGTAGCTTCCGAGCAGGTCAAGAACCTTGAACGGGTCGTTGATGAGCTGCTGGTGAAGCTTGTTGGGGAAGTACTCCTCGAGCTGGCGTCCGTTCACAGTGAACGTGGTGCCGCCGGGGATGAGGCGCACGCGAGCGATTGCCTCCTTGCGACGTCCCACGGCTGCGCCGGGAACGTTGAGAACCGCGCGGGGAGCCTTGGGCGCCTCGGTTGCGGGGGTCTCGGTCGTGAAGCTCTCGGGAGCTTCCTCGATGATGTCTGCGATCTTCGCCACGTCAGTGAATCCTTTTAGTCTTAATTCGCGAAAAGTCTGGCTGGCCGGTGCTACTGAGCGACCTGGCTGAGGGTGTACGGCTTAGGCTGCTGCGCCGCGTGGGGGTGCTCGGGGCCTGCGTAAACCTTGAGCTTGGTGAGCTGGGCGCGACCGATCGAGTTCTTGGGGAGCATGCCGCGGACGGCCTTCTCAACGGCACGCGTCGGGTGCTTCTCGAGCATCTCGGCGTACGTGGTCGCGGTCAGTCCGCCCGGGTAACCGGAGTGGCGGTAGGCCTTCTTCTGCGCGAGCTTGGATCCGGTGAGGGCGATCTTCTCGGCGTTGATGATGATGACGAAGTCACCCATGTCCATGTGAGGAGCAAAGGTGGCCTTGTGCTTTCCGCGCAGCAGGATTGCGGCGTGGCTGGCGAGACGACCGAGGACGATGTCGGCGGCGTCAATGATGACCCAGTCGCGCTGAACATCAGCGGGGGTGGGCGAGAACGTACGAGTCACAGCTGTACTGCTTTCTTTGTCGAAATGAGGCGTTCGTGAATCCCACTCCGTGGATTATTCCCGACGGGAATGATGCCGGTGGAGGGCTCAACTTCGGGTGTCGCGCAGAGAACGCAGGCACCAAGGGTCTACATTAGCTCGTTTGCAGGCCCGTGGTCAACCAGAGGAACCCGTCGAGCTCGGGTGAGTAGGGCGCGGGCTTCCAATTCATCGTCGGGCGGGTAGCCCACTTCGACCAGAACTAGGCCCTTGGCCGGCATTACCTTGAATTCGCTGCCGCGGGTGAGCTCGTCGCGGATGTCGGCGGGGCGCTCGGCGGGCATGTTTCCTTGACCGGCCGCAACACAGGCTCCAACGAGGGAGCGCACCATGCTGTGGCAGAACGCATCCGCCCGAACGCTGGCCACGAGCACCCCATCGCTCTCGCGAACCCAGTGAAAGTCCTGCAGGGTGCGCACGGTTGTCGCACCGTCGCGTGGCTTGCAGTACGCCGCCCAATCGTGCAGCCCCATCAGCGAGGCGGCGACATCGTTCATCACATCAACGTCAAGGTGGGCGGGATACCAGAGAGTACGGTGACGCTCGAGCGGGTTGCGGGGCCCAGCGTTGTCGGAAATACGGTACTCGTAGCGGCGCCAGAGGGCGGAGAACCGGGCGTCGAAGCCGGGTGCAGCGAGGGCAGATTTCGAGACGTAGACGTCACTATCCAGCCCGGCAATACCGTTGACTCGGCGGCCGAGGGAGGCAGGGCCGTCGTAGGGGCGCCCGGCAAGCTTGCCACGGCGGGGCCGGTCAAGGCTCTTCAGCTGGGCAAGAGTGAGGTCAACGTGAGCGACCTGGCCGGTGGCGTGCACACCCGCATCCGTGCGACCGGCGACGGTCAGCTGAGGGATGGGGGCGTTGCGCCGAAAGATGATCGAGAAGGCCTCTTCAATGGCCCCCTGAACGGTGCGCAACTCGGGCTGCGCTCCCCACCCATTAAAGGCGCCGCCGTCGTAAGCGATATCGAGCCGCAGCCGGGTCAGGTCGTCGGCTAATTCCACCCCACAAGTTTACGCCGACTCGCGCCTTGCCCTCACGGCCCCAGACAGCACACCCCGTGCCCAAGTAGTTGACAGACATCCATTACCTGCATATAGTTGACCCCAGTCAACCAAGTTCAGGAGTTTCATGTCACGCCGTGAGCGCACCGCGCAAACCAAAGCAGCACAACCACCCAAGCGCACCGTCTCGGCCGACGGCTCAATGTCGCAGCGCCAGGTGCTCGAGTCCCTCTCCGGGCTCCTGCTGGGAATGTTCGTCTCGATCCTCGCCGGAACAGTTGTTTCAACTTCCCTGCCCATCATCATTTCTGACCTACAGGGCAGCCAGTCCTCCTACACCTGGGTTGTCACCGCGACTCTGCTCGCGACGACGGTTTCGACGCCACTGTGGGGAAAGTTCGCTGACCTCTTCAACCGCAAGCTGCTCATTCAGCTCGCCCTGATCGTGTTTGTCCTCGGCTCAGCTCTCGCCGGCTTCTCGCAGGACAGCGGAACGCTCATCACCTTCCGGGTCCTTCAGGGACTCGGCGCCGGTGGTCTTGCCGCACTCAGCCAGATCATCATGGCCGACATCATCAGCCCCCGTGACCGCGGAAAGTACGCGGGACTCTTCGGCGGTGTAATGGCCCTTGGCACCGTCGGCGGACCGCTCCTGGGTGGTGTTGTCACCGACGCATTCGGCTGGCGCTGGAACTTCTTTATCGCCCTGCCGATCGCGATCGTCGCCATTGTGCTGCTGCAGCGCACCCTGCACCTACCCGCGATCACCAAGCGCAAGGTGCAAATTGACTACCTCGGCGCTGTGCTGATCGCTGGTGGCATCTCGCTGCTGCTGATCTGGGTCTCCATCGCCGGAACCAACTTCGAGTGGGCATCCGCCCCCTCCTTCGCCATGGTCGGCGGAGCCGCACTGCTGCTGATAGCCGCGGTCATCGTGGAGTTCAAGGTTCCCGAGCCGATCATCCCGCTCAGCATGTTCAAAAACCGCACCTTCAGCCTCTCGGTTATCGCCAGCATTGCGGTGGGTGTGTCCTTGTTCGGCACCTCGGTGTTCCTCGCCCAGTACATGCAGCTGGCCCGTGGCGCGACGCCCACCCAGTCCGGTCTGCTGACCATCCCGATGATGGGTGGACTGCTGATCTCCTCCACCATCTTTGGTGGCATCATCAGCCGCAAGGGAACCTGGAAAGCCATTATGGTCAGCGGCAGCGTTCTTGTAGTTGCCGGCTCCGCCCTCCTCGGAACCCTCACCTACGACACTTCTCTGGTTCTTGTGGGTATCTACATGGCCGTTCTGGGAGCCGGACTCGGCATGCTGATGCAGAACCTCGTCCTGGTGGTGCAGAACTCCATTGAGGTGAAGAACCTCGGTGTGGCGACCAGCGCGGTCACCTTCTTCCGCAGCCTCGGTGGCACCGTCGGTGTCTCCGTTCTCGGGTCGATCCTCGGCACCATCGTTACTCAGCAGATCACCGATGGCATCGGCGACCTCACCCCCGCCGAGCAGGCCGACGCCGCCAGCGCTCTCGGCAGCGGCGCCATCCCCCACATCGCGGACCTCTCCGGCGGTGTACGCACCCTGGTTGAAAGCGCCTACGGCACCGGAGTCGCCTCCGTCTTCCTCTACAGCGTGCCTCTGGCCCTTGTTGCCCTGATCGCGGTGATTTTCCTCCCCAACGCTCCCCTGGGCAGCCTCAACGCTGTGCAGCTGAAGAACGCGGCAGGCAAGACCACTGATGCTCAGCACACAGAGAACGTCGAGAATGCGGATGACGCTCTCATCGAGTCCTCCGCCGCCACAGCCGCACTTCCTCCGGTGGGCCTCGCCCACCCGACTGCTCCCGTTGGGGAAATGCCCACCGAGGACGAGTCGGAGCCAGCCCTGAGCGATCGCCGCCACTAATGCCCGACACCGTGACGGGCGACGCCGTACCCTCCACCGCGACCGCACCCCGTGAGGGTGTGGTCGCGGTGGAGGAACAGCTCATCAACTTTGTGGGAACCATTCGGGCTAACGCCAGGGCGGCCGCCATCAGCATCGACCCCTCCCTAGCCCCCTTTGGCCTAAAGCTTCTCCGGTTGCTTCGCAAGGAGGGGCCCACCCACTCCAGCGCAGCGGCCGATCTGCTGCTGGTTGACCGCAGCGTGATTAGCCGGCAGGTGAAGCAGCTGCAGGAGCTGGGCCTAATTCAGTGCAGCA
>DASYMY010000020.1:0-6289 GCA_036008825.1 Glaciihabitans sp. | reverse complement strand
ACCCCCAATCCCGGCCACGGGGCGCCCTACGGCACCGATCCCGGCTTTCCCACCATGGGCAATGGCGGATATACCGTCACCGGCTACGACCTCGATATTGACTACCGTGTCGGTTCGGAGCGCTTAGAAGGCACCGTAGTGATCACCGCGACCGCCACCCAGAAGCTATCCCGCCTCACCCTTGATCTCAGTGGGCTCATCGCCAGCAAGGTTGCCGTCAACGGCAGCCGGGCGGCGAAGTTCTCTCAGACCGACGGCAAACTGGTGATCCGTCCATCCCGCCCGCTTGCCGCCGAGCAATCGTTCACGGTGATGGTGCAGTACGGCGGTTTTCCGCACACTCACTCGGAGTATCCGGCAACCGGTTGGATTTCCAGCGCTGACGCCGTGACCGTTGTCGCCTCCCCTGTTGGCTCCTCCAGCTGGTTTCCCTGCAACGACCAACCGGGCGAGGCCGTACCCGTGCGCCTTCGGATCAGCTGCGACTCGTCGCACCGTGTCACCGCACCCGGTAACGCTCTATCACCCAGCCAACGCGGCAACCGCACCATTTGGGTGTTCGACACGAGAGACTCCCTACCGTTGGCCAATCTGATCGTGGAGATTTCCAGAAATTGACAGCGGATGCCACCGTCCTGCGGCTGATCGGCCAAATCGCTCGGGCCCACCTCCAGGCCTGTGTAGGTTTCTGGTCGTAGGGTGGCTGGTATGACGTTCACGGTTCCCCAGCAGCGCAAATTAGTCACCGAGCTTCCCGGCCCCAATTCGGTTGCCCTTCAGGAAAGACGCGTATCCAGCGTCTCCCGCGGCGCTGGCACTCTGGCCAACATTTACATGGACCACGGTTCAGGGGCCATCCTCGTTGATGTTGATGGCAACCAGCTCATTGACCTGGGCTGTGGAATCGGTGTGACAACCATCGGTCATGCCAACCCTGAGGTTGCTGCTGCCGCGTCAGCGCAAGCATCCAAGCTGACCCACACCCTCTTCACGGTGACCCCGTACGAGAACTACGTGCGTGTTGCTGAAAAGCTCAACGAAATCACCCCCGGTGATTTCGACAAGCACACCATCCTTGTCAACACCGGTGCTGAAGCGGTGGAGAACGCGGTCAAGATTGCCCGCAAGTTCACGGGCCGCCGGGCGATTGTCACCCTCGACCATGCTTTCCACGGTCGCACCAACCTGACCATGGCGATGACCTACCGGCCCTGGCCGGAGCGTGCCGGTATGGGTCCGTTCCCCGGCGAGATCTACAGTGTGCCCATCAGCTACCCCTTCCGCGACGGCCTGTCCGGCGAAGAAGCGGCTGAGCGCACCATCGACTACATCACCACCCACATTGGTGCCAGCGAAGTGGCCGCATTCTTCGTTGAACCCATTCAGGGTGACGGTGGCATCATCATTCCCGCCCCTGGCTACTTCAAGCGTCTCAGCGAGTTCTGCACCGAAAACGGCATCGTTTTTGTTGCCGACGAAATTCAGGCAGGTATTGCCCGTACGGGCGTGTGGTACTCCATCGAGCACCATGGTGTTGTTCCCGACCTAGTGACCACCGCAAAGGGCATCGCTGGCGGGTTCCCTCTCGCAGCGGTGACCGGTCGCGCCGACATTATGGACTCCGTCCAGCCCGGCGGAATCGGTGGCACCTTTGGTGGTAACCCTGTCTCCACCGCCGCCGCCCTCGCCGTGTTCGAGGTCATCGAACGCGATGACCTTCTCGGTGAAGCGCAGCGGGTCGAAAAGCTGTTGTGGGCGCGTATCGGCGACTGGGCAGAACGCTTTGACTTTGTTGGAGAAGTGCGCGGCAAGGGCGCCATGTTTGGTGTTGAGCTGGTCAAGCCGGGCACAAAAACGCCCAACCCCGAAGCGCTCACCGCGGTTCTCAAATACGCCACGACTCACGGAGTTATTGTGCTCGACGCGGGCAGCTGGGATTCCGTTCTCCGCATTATGCCCAGCGTGGTGATCAGCGAGGAGCTCATCAACGATGCGGCCACCGTGATCGAAGAGGCTTTCGCGCTGCTCTAAGCCGCGCTGGGTGGCATCCGCCCTTCGTATGTCGCTCCAAACACAACACCCGCACAGCCCAAGGGCTGCGCGGGTGTTGTCGTTGATACGTGGTGGGAGTTAGCCAACACCGAGGATGTCGACGATGAAGACGAGAGTGTCTGTGCCGGCGATTCCTGCACCGGGCTGGCCGCCCTCTCCGTAACCGAGAGCTGGCGGGATGGTGACGAGAACCTGGGAGCCAACGGTTTGGCCTTCGAGCGCCTGGGTGAATCCGGGGATGACCTGGCTGGTGTCGAACGCGGCTTTGTACCCGTTGGTCCAGCTGTCATCAAAAACAGTTTTGCTGGCCCAGATGGTGCCCTGGTAGTTCACCACTACGTCAGACGCCGGCTCAACAACTGCTCCGTCGCCCTTTTTGAGGACGGCAAGCTGCAGTTCAGCGGGAGCTTCGGTGTCGGGGATGGTAACCGTGGGGGTGCCAGCGCTATCATCGGCGACCGCAACTTCAACGGCGGGGAAACCGTCAGGCATCGCCTGATCTTCACCGTCTGCCTTCGGCAGCGGGGTCACAATCGTGGTGACGTCAGCGGCGATGACGAGAGTGCTCTCGGCGGTGAGACCCAGCGCGGTGAGGCCTTCATCGGCCAGCCCCTCGGTGCTACCAACACCAACAACACGGGAACCGGTTGATGAACACAGCAGAGTGTCGGTCAGTACAGGCAGCAGCAGGTCAACACCGGACAGTGACGCGGAGCCGTCGTAGGGGGTGTCCTCGATCTCCTCGCCCGTTTCGCCGTTCAAGATTGTGTAATCGAACTTGACAAAGTCGCCAGCTTTGGCCGGTTCGCCTTCGCCTTCGATGACCTCTGTGCGCTCAGACGCGGCGACGGTAGTCTCTGGCTCGACCTCAACCTCGGGCTTCGTCCCAAAATCGCCCGAGACGGAAACGGAGTCGGATGCGCTCCCTGAGGTGATGCATTCTCCAGTGGCAGCCTCCTCTTCGGTGGCGGGTGAACATGCGGCCAATGAGGCCATCAGCCCGACGGTCAAAACAAGTGCTGCAGTTTTGCGCACAACGCGCCTTCCTGTAAGAGACAAAAACAGCTCTCAGTCTCGCGCACCTATCTGGACGCTGCCTGCCAGACTCTCCCGACTTCAGGTCACGATTGGCTAATAATTATGGGCTCGTGCCGAACCGGGAAGTTCACCGAGGAGGCGATAAAGCATTTGGTGCTTGCTTCGGCGTGTGCGGCGAGCGCTGCCTCAAGCTGCCCAGGATCATCTGAGGCGATCGTCACAACCGGTCGCAGGGTGACGGAGGTGAAGTGCCCACCACCATCCCTGGTCTGCTCCATCGTGCCGACCGCAGCATCCCGGTAGTCCACAACCACAATCCCGTGGCTTGCGGCAACATGCAGGTAGCTCAGCAGATGGCATTGACTCAACGCGGCCAACAGCATTTCTTCGGGATTCCACCGGTCAACATCGCCGCGGAACACTCGATCGCTGGATCCCTCAATATCGTGCTTGCCAACTGCGCTGATCAGGTGGTCGCGCCCATACGCTTTGTAGTCGCTGGTTCCACTGCCACGGTTCCCCGTCCAGGCCAAAGAAATAGCGTAGGAATGCTCAAGCTGCATGTGTGTCCCTTACCTTCTGACGCCACCGAACGGCGACTAAACTCGAGTCCATCATGACTGACACTTTGCCGCAGACCAGCACCGCTTCATTTACCCAGGAACGCCGAATTGTTACGGCCATTCCGGGGCCGAAGTCCATTCAGCTGCACGAGCGACGTTTGGCCGTTGTGCCGGTTGGTGTCTCCTCCATCCTGCCGGTCTACATTGCCCGCGCTCACGGCGCCATCGTTGTCGACGTTGACGACAACCAGTTCATCGACTTGGGCGCTGGTATTGGTGTCACCACCATTGGACATACGGATGACGCGGTCGTGGCCGCTGCCTCACAGCAGATGGCGGATGTCACTCACACCTTGTTCACCATCACCCCGTACGAGGAGTATGTCCGCGTGGCTGAGCTGCTTGCCGAGCACACGCCTGGTACCCACCAAAAGAAGACGGTGCTGGTGAACTCCGGTGCCGAGGCTGTCGAGAACGCGGTAAAAATCGCCCGCAAGCACACGGGCCGCGGCGGCGTCGCCGTCCTTGAGCACGCCTATCACGGTCGAACGAACCTCACCATGGCGATGAATTTCAAAGCGTCGCCATACTCCACCGGCTTTGGCCCCTTCGCGGGAGACATTTACCGCGCTCCCAACTCGTACCCGTTCCACGATGGGCTGAGCGGCGCGCAGGCAGCCGAACGCACCATTTCGTACCTGGAAAAGACAGTTGGCGCGTCAGATCTGGCCTGCCTGGTCGTGGAACCCATTCAAGGTGAGGGCGGTTTCCAGGTCCCCGCAGAGGGATACCTTCCTGCATTGCAGGAATGGTGCACCGCCAACGGCATTGTTTTTGTCGCCGACGAGATCCAAAGCGGAATGGGGCGCACCGGCGCGTATTTCGCGAGTGAACACTTTGGGCTCGTTCCTGACCTCGTGTTGAGTGCTAAGGGCATCGCGGGCGGTTTGCCGCTGGCTGGTGTCACCGGTCGCGCCGAAATTATGGACTCCGCCCAGCCGGGAGGTCTCGGCGGAACCTTCGGCGGCAACCCAGTTGCCGCCGCTGCCTCCATCGCCGTGTTTGAGCAGATTGAACGACTGGGACTTCTGGCCGAAGCCAAACGCATCGAAAAGGTACTGGTTGACGGGCTCACCGAGCTGAAATCCCGCTACCCCATCATTGGTGAGGTCCGCGGTATTGGTGCCATGATCGCTATCGAATTGGTCGAGCCGGGCACCCTCACCCCCAATGCCGCAGCGGTATCTGCCATCTCTGCTTACGCTGCTCAGCATGGAGTCATTGTGCTGACCGCGGGAACCTACGGCAACGTTCTGCGTTTCCTGCCGAGTCTGGCGATCAGCGACGAGCTGCTCACTGACGCGCTTGGTGTGCTCGGCGACGCGTTCGCTGCCCTGTGAGCGTTGTAACCGAGGCTGCCGTTAGCCCGCTCGGTGTTGCTGACTGTGTCGAGTTGGCGGTTGTGGAACGCAGTGGCATGGTCGAATCCCGTCACCTGGGTGCTGCTGTTGTTGTCGACGCATCGGGGAGTCTGTTGAAAGAGCTGGGAAACTCTGCCGCTCTCATTTACCCACGATCAACGATGAAACCGCTGCAAGCCATTGCTGCGCTGCGCGCCGGCGCCGACTTAGCGGACGAGCACCTGGTGCTGGCTAGCGCGAGCCATGCTGGCACTCCCCGCCACGTCGAGGTGGTGCGCGCCATCCTTGATAAGGCGGGTGTCAGCGAATCCGATTTAGCCTGCCCCGCCGATTGGCCCGGCGATTCATCGTCCCGCAGTGCCGTGTTGGCCGGTGGCGGTAGCGCCTCGCCTGTGTACATGAATTGTTCGGGAAAACACGCCTCATTCTTGTTAGCCTGCACGGTCAACGAATGGCCGACCGACGGGTATTTGGAACCGGAACACCCCCTGCAAGGGTTGATCCGGGACGTCGTTGAAGAGTTCACGGGCGAACCCATCGTGCACAGCGGTGTCGACGGTTGTGGCGCTCCGGTGCACGCTCTGTCCCTCGCCGGTCTTGCCCGCGGGATTGGTGCGGTCACCGGTGGGAACGACCCAGACGCCGCCCGCCTAAGCGCCGCCATCCTGGCCAACGCCTGGGCGCTCGACGGTGAGGGGCGTGCGAACACTCTCACCATCAACACGGTCGGCATTGTTGCCAAGCTTGGCGCTGAAGGCGTGATGGTGATGGGCACCGCCGATGGAACCGCCGTTGCCGTCAAGATTCTTGACGGCAGCCTTCGCGCAGCAACCCTGGTGGCCCTTGAGCTGCTGGTGTCAGTCAACGCGGTGTCCCGCGAGGATGCTGACGCAACCCTGAGCGCGAGCCTTGAGCGTGTTTTGGGCGGTGGGGAGCCGGTTGGTCACATCCGTTCGGTCTTTGCCAACCACGGATAACTGTCGCGAGCTACTGCGCGCGTGCTAGTCGTTTCGCGCGCGCGGCTGCGGTCACTCGGCCAGCGACGACGAGGACAATTGCGAGAATAAACACGGCGGAGGCGATCACATTCGCTTCCGCCGGAAGACCTCGAGCTGCCGCCGTGTAGACGTACACCGGGAACGTTTCAACCGGCCCGTTGTTGAACCTGGTGATGATGAAATCATCAAAGCTGAGCGCGAAGGACAACAGTGCTGC
>DASYMY010000019.1:0-2250 GCA_036008825.1 Glaciihabitans sp. | reverse complement strand
GTAGCAAGTCCACCACCCCGGCCATCCACGATCGACGCAACCCGGTGACCAACTCGGTGGCCGTGTACTCCAACCCCAGCATCAGCAGAAGCAGCACAACGCCAATCTCGCTAGCTACGTGACCAAAGTCGGCGACACCGGCGAATTCGACAAACCCGCCCTGTCCAAGAGCCAACCCACCCAGCAGGTACAGCGGCACCGGCGACAACGCAATTTTGCTCGCCAGGTGCCCCAGAATTCCCAGGCCCAGAAAGACGATTCCGAGTTCAATCAGCGCAATCGTCGTGCTGGTCATGGTGCTCGCTAGTTGGGGTGCAAAATCTCGGAGGCGTCGCTGAGGCCCGTTGCGGTGCCCACAATGATGAGCATGTCGTCCGCCTGAATGACAAAATCTGGCTTGGGGGATGGCAGCACGGTGCCAGCGCGCACAACTGCAACCACCGACGCCCCGGTTCGTGTGCGCAGGCGGGTGTCACCGAGGGTGTGAGCGGCAAACGGAGACGTTGCATCAATGAGCACCTGTTCGGTGTTCACCCCCGGCATGTCTCGGTGTTCGGACGTCAGCTGCGCCACCAATTGGGCGCCACCGAGCAAACCTCCGAGGGCAGCGGCTTCCTCCACTGCCAGCTGAACGGCAACCAGCGACGCGTCTGGATCATCTAACCGAGAGATGATGAGCTCTGATCGGCCGTCGCGATGAATCACCACACCCACACGGCGACCGGAACTCACGGTGATCTCTTTGCGGACACCAATCCCCGGAAGGGGTGTCTCATCCACGTTCATGCGGCCAGCCTAAACCTCGGGGGACGGTGGTGGGCGGTGAGGGACCAAACCTGTGACAACTCGCGCCAGCGCAATCACCAGGAACAGCTGACCGGTGATTGCTTCGGCAATTGCGATGGTCTGCACGGTGCTTGTTTCGGGCACAATCGAGCCGTAACCGGTGGTGGTCAGGGTTGTGAAGGAGAAAAACAACTGGCTGGTAAGTGTGTTGTACTGCGGGTCGCCGAAGATTGGAGCAGAGCTCAACAGTGCTGCCAAGTTGTACACAAAGGTGAAGAACATCCCCAGCAGAATGTAGGCGCAAATTGCGGCGAGAAGGGTCTGCAGATCAACGATGTTGCGGCGAAGCTGATGGGCAATGATTGCCAGCGGGGCCACAAAATACGCGAGAGCGGATGCCGCAGATAATGCAATCGCGACGCCCGGCGACTCAGACCCGCTGATCCAGATCACCACGGTGGCCAGCACAGCCAGGATGAGTATCCACGCGGCAACACGCATGACTTGAGCTCTAACGCCGGTGATACGAAGGATCACGGCAACAGTAACCAGTTGCACGAGCAGCGCCACTTCGCTGGGACTGGCTGTTGTTTGCCAAGAACAGAAGATGTATGAAACGACGATGAGTACAAGTACGAATAGGTACTCGCCGCGCGCGGCGACGCGGGAGAGCCTTGAGGGCATAGCCTCCTCCGTCCCAGTGCGCTGACGGAGCCGATTGTCTCAACCGAGCGGCGCCGCGCGCCAGGGTCATCCGCCTTTGCTCAGTGTCAGGTGAGAGTTGGCTGACGTTTGGCGAGCACGGGAGAGAAGATCAGTACCAGCAGGCCGGCGATGGGAACAACCATCAACCCGTAACGCAGGCTCGATGCGTCCGCGATGAGCCCCACAATGGGCGGGGAGAGAAGAAAGCCCACCCGCAGCAGCCAGCTGACAATGGTCAGACCTGTGCCCGGTTTGAGTCCAGGCAGTTCGTCGGCGGCGTGCATGGCCGCAGGGATAAGGGTGGAGACTCCCAAACCGGCGAGCCCAAAGCCGAGGATGGTGCCGGGGATCGACGGAAACGCCAGGGCGAGTCCCATTCCGACCAGCACAATGGCGCCACCGGATTGAGCGATGGCGCGCTGTCCAAATCGGTCAACAAGTCCGTCGCCGAGAATCCGTCCCACAAATTGCATACCCTGCAGGGCGATGAAGCCAAGCCCGGCAACAAACGCGGTGGCTCCCAACGGCCCTGCCAGGTAGAGCGCCGACCAGGACGCCCCGGCGTCTTCCACAATGGCTCCCGAAGCCGCGATGATCACGAGCGCAAGAAGCACACCGTATTTAGCCAGACCAGAGACGCGAGCCCGCACCGGGGCCGACGTGGTCGCCGCGGTGAGATCAATAGTTTCCGATTCGACCGGCTCAGGGCCGGGCAGCAGGAAGCGGTAGCACAGCAGCGCCATCAGGCTAAAGACAATG
>DASYMY010000018.1:0-7215 GCA_036008825.1 Glaciihabitans sp. | reverse complement strand
GGCAAACGCGTCGGGGTCGTCAATGGCGCCCTCGTACTTGCGACCGTCGACAACAACGGTTGGGGTTCCCTCTACAACGGCTTCAGAGTTCGGAACGGTGCCCTCAAGAGCCCGCAGGGTTGACTCCTGCACCCACGACTTGAACGTTTGGTCGCGCACACACTCGGTGATTTCATCGACCGGGGTTGCACCGGTGCTGGTCACCACGTCGATGAGTTCGTCATCGGTAAGGCCCTTGGTGCGCTCTTCCGGCTGGTTGGCAAAGAGCGCGTTGTTGGTCGCCCAGAACGAATCGGGTGCGTAGTTAGCAACACACGCGGCCGCGTTGGCGGAACGGGTGGAGTACTGGGTGCCCATCGAGTTGGGGTTAAGGATCGAGATCGGGTGAATCTCGACCGTCGCAGCGCCGCGCTCGATCCACTGTTCCATCTGTTCGTTGTTGGTGGTTTCGAAGATCTTGCAGTACGGGCAGAGGTAGTCGACGTACACCTGAATGTCGATGACATCCGACTCGGGATCGGCAACGTGGGGAACGGGTTCTGCCTCGGCTTCAAGTGCAGCTGTGGGGACCGCTGTCAACCCCTGGCTGATTTTGATGCCGTCGCTCAACATATTGAGGGGCCCAGGGCCAGCGGGTCGTTGCGAGTTGACGATAACCAGGGCAACAGCCGTAACTACGGCGATGGATCCAATGATGAGTCCACCCTGAAGCGCAAACCGGCGGGCACGGTCTTTACGTTTCTGGGATTCGCGCAGAACTTTGGCCTTTTCGCGAGCAGCCTCGCGGCGTTCGTTCTTACTCAGGTGACCGTTTCCGGTACCGCCGTTAGTCATCGAACCTCACTAATAACAGTCTTAAATCTTCGGGTAGGCGCGCCACCGGGCAGCAGACGCACCTGCTCGAGCGTAGGAGGTCACACTGTGAAAAGTCCGAAGGTCAGCTGTATCACCATAGTCAGTAGTTATCCACAGCGGCTACCGTGCAGGCTCAGAAGGGTGGCATAATGGCCGATGGTGGTTCCGCCACCATCCATTCACTCGGATCGTCCGGCACGTACCTGCCGGTGAAGGAGCAATTTAACAATGGCATCAGTAACTTTTGACAAAGCAACACGTCTCTACCCGGGCTCGACCAAGCCCGCCGTTGACGCACTTGACCTCTCGGTCGCAGACGGCGAATTCCTCGTCCTCGTCGGTCCGTCCGGTTGCGGTAAGTCAACGTCGCTGCGTATGCTCGCCGGCCTCGAAGAGGTCAACGAAGGCAACATTATGATCGGCGACCGCAACGTCACCGACGTTCCCCCGAAAGACCGCGACATCGCAATGGTCTTCCAGAACTACGCTCTGTACCCCCACATGACGGTTGCCGAGAACATGGGCTTCGCGCTCAAGATCGCCGGCATCAACAAAGACGAGCGCGCCAGCCGTGTTCTCGAGGCAGCAAAGCTGCTTGACCTCGAGCCCTACCTCGGTCGCAAGCCGAAGGCGCTCTCCGGTGGTCAGCGTCAGCGTGTTGCCATGGGTCGTGCCATTGTGCGCCAGCCCCAGGTGTTCCTCATGGACGAGCCGCTGTCGAACCTTGACGCCAAGCTGCGCGTTCAGACCCGTACCCAGATCGCGTCGCTCCAGCGTCGCTTGGGTGTCACCACCGTCTACGTGACCCACGACCAGACCGAGGCGCTCACCATGGGTGACCGCATCGCTGTGCTCAAGGATGGTGTGCTTCAGCAGGTAGGAACACCTCGCGACCTGTACGAGCGCCCCAACAACGTCTTCGTTGCAGGCTTCATCGGCTCCCCCGCCATGAACCTCTTCCAGGCTGACCTCACCGAGGATGGTGTGCTCTTCGGCAACCACCCAGTGCGTGTTGACCGCGCCACCCTGGCCGGCATCAAGCAGAAGCAGGTCACCGTTGGCATCCGCCCCGAAGACGTCACCGTTGCCACCAGCGGCGACGGTCTGCCGATCGAGGTTGACGTCATCGAGGAGCTCGGAGCAGACGGCAACCTCTACGGTCACGCTGACATCGCGGGCAACCGTGTTGACCTGTGTGTTCGTGTTGACGGCCGCTCGCACCCGAACGCCGGTGACCGCGTCTTCGTTCTTCCGAAGGAAGGCCACGTGCACCTGTTCGACATCGAGTCCGGCGCTCGCGTTGGCGAAGTTGTCGTCGCGTAACACCGTTTTCCCATAGCGGATGACCCGGTGCCCGGGTTTTCGCTGAACTACAGTTCTACAGATGTGATGAACAACACAAGGAGCCTGTCGCCCATTGTCGGGTGGCAGGCTCCTTGTTTGGTCTAACCACGACTTCCGTGGGTCACCATTACGAGAGGCTCGACCAACCATGAGTGGCTCCCTCAATATCACCGCGGCGATCGTTGATCCCGCCCTCCTCGATTTGCCGTGGAGCCTGCCCCTTGAGGTATGGCCCGATGACAACATCGCCACGCTGCCCAAGGGTATTTCGCGGCACCTGGTTCGCTTCGCCCACCTCAGCGGCTACGTTGTGGCGATCAAGGAGACCTCGGCCGAGTTCGCTCGCCGCGAGTACGACATGCTGCGCACCCTGCAGCGCCTGGAGATTCCTTGCGTTGACCCGGTCGCTGTTATCACCAACCGCACCACCGCCGAAGGTGAACCCATTGACTCGGTGCTGGTGACCCGGCATCTCAAGTTCTCGCTCCCCTACCGCGCGCTGTATTCGCAGTCGCTGCGCCCCGACACCGGCACCCGCCTGGTTGACGCCCTCGCTGTGCTGCTGGTGCGCCTGCATATTGTTGGCTTCTTCTGGGGTGACGTGTCGCTGTCGAACACCCTGTTCCGCCGCGACGCCGGTGCATTCGCCGCGTACCTGGTCGACGCCGAAACCGGTCAGCTCTACGACCGCCTCTCCAATGGTCAGCGCGAAAACGACCTCGAGATCGCGCGTATCAACATTGCGGGCGAGCTTCTTGACCTGCAGGCCGGTGGCCGTCTCGACGAAGACTTCGACCCGGTGGGGATCAGCAACGGTATTGTCGCCGCCTACCGCACCCTGTGGAAAGAGCTCACGGGCTCTGAGGAGTTCGACCAGTCGGAGCGGTGGCGTATCAACCAGCGTGTTCAGCGGCTCAACAACCTCGGTTTTGATATCGAAGAGCTGGCCATCAAAACGGATGAAACCGGCACCCAGGTGCGCATTCAGCCGAAGGTTGTTGACGCAGGGCACCACCAGCGGCGCCTGCTGCGTCTGACCGGGTTGGACGCGCAGGAGAACCAGGCCCGCCGTCTGCTCAACGACCTCGACTCCTACGCCGTCACCTTCAATCAGAAGAGCGATGACGAAGAGATGGTCGCCCACGAATGGCTGGCTCGCGTGTTCGAACCGGTAATTCGCGCAATCCCCAAGGATCTGCGCGGCAAGCTCGAGCCGGCTGAGGTCTTCCACCAGCTACTCGACCACCGTTGGTACATGTCTCAGAACGATGGACGTGACGTGCCCCTTGCTGAGGCCCTCAACTCGTACGTGGATGTGGTCCTGCGTCACCGTCGGGATGAGGCCACCGTGATTGGCCCACCCACCGGAGCAATTACTCTCCCCAACGACATCGTTGATACCGATGACAGCGTGGACGAGGACGATTGGCGTTTGAAGGTCTAACCGTTAGACCGGCAACAACAAAAGAAGGCCTGGCCCGCATTTCACGGGCCGGGCCTTCTTTTGTTGTTTGTCGCTTAGCCCTTGGCGGCCTTGGCGATGGTGCGCAAGCGGGAGACCTCGTAGAGAGCAACGCTCGCTGCGATTCCGGCGTTCAACGACTCGGTTGCCGCGCTGATCGGGATCGAGACAATGGCGTCGCAGGTCTCGGCAACCAGGCGCGACAGGCCCTTGCCCTCGCTACCAATAACCAAAACAACGGGCTCGTTCGCCAAAGACAGCTCGGGAAGCTGCATGTCGCCGTCACCGTCGAGGCCCAGAACAAAGACCCCTCGGGCCTTCATGTCTTTCAGCGTTGCGGTCAGGTTCGATGCCATCGCGACGGGTGTGCGAGCGGCTGCTCCTGCGGAGGTTTTCCACGCGGAAGCGGTCAGACCCACCGAGCGACGCTGCGGCAGAATGACACCCTGTCCACCAAATGCGGCGACGGAGCGGATGATCGCACCAAGGTTGCGGGGGTCGGTGATGCCGTCGAGGGCCACAAACAGCGGCTTGCCACCGCGGCTGATGGTCTTCTCCAACATTTCCAGCGGGTGGGCGTACTCGTACGGCGGCACCTTCAGCGCAAGACCCTGATGCACGGAGTCGAACCCGGCCAAACGGTCCAGTTCGGGGCGCATCACTTCGAGGATCGGAATGCCCCGGCTGGTCGCCAACTTCATGGCTTCCTTCACCCGGTCGTCCATCTCGATTCGAGTGGCGACGTAGAGGGTGGTGGCGGGGATTTTGGCGCGCAGTGCCTCGAGCACCGAGTTGCGGCCTGTAACAATTTCGACCTCGTCGGAGCTTTTCGCGCGACGCTGGCGGTCGGATCCCTGCGAACGCTGTGCAGCGCCAGCGGACGAACCGCTTTTGCTGAACGCGCCGGAGCCGGTGCGGGGTGCCCCGCTGTATCCGCTGCGTTCGGGGGCTGCTCCACGGTCGGCGCCCGAGCGAGGCTGGGCCTGCTTGGCTCGACCGGCGGATGCCTCGTACCGCTCGGCGGCCGCTTTACGCTTCCCGGCGGGGTGGTACGGGCGGTCTTCGGCCTTGGGGGTGGGCTTTTTGCCTTCGAGTGCCTGACGTCCCTGGCCGCCGGAGCCTACCTGGGGGCCCTTGCGTCCTTTACGTACGGCGCCCGCTCGGGGCTTATTTCCTGGGCTTTTCACTGTTCAATGCTCCAATGTGATCCAGACGGTGTGTCTTCGATCGAAATTCCTGCTGCGGTTAATGCATCGCGAATGCGGTCGGCGGCCTCAAAGTCCCGGCTCTTGCGGGCACTTTCACGACCGGCGATGAGATGGTCGACCAACGCGCCGAGGGCGCGCTGTGCCGGTTCGTCCGACGTCGTCCGCCATTCGGTCGACTGGGGGTTGATGCCGAGAACCTCGGTCATCGCGGTCACCTCGCCGCGGATGGCCGCGGCGGTGGCGAGGTCTTCTCCGTCGAGGGCAGCGTTGCCCGCGCGAATTCGATCGTGGAGCACCGCAAGCGCCTGCGGTACTGCGAGGTCGTCGTCCATTGCCGCCGCGAACTCCTCGGGCACAACGGGAGCGCCGCTGCCGGCGAAACGGGTCTCGGCCAGGCGTCGGTCGGCGCGCAGCAGGAACACCTCAATGCGCTCCAGGGCAGCTTCGGCCTCCACCAGCGCACCATCGTGATAGTCGATGGTGGAGCGGTAGTGGGCAGCGCCCAGGTAATACCGCACCGCGAGTGGGCGGGCGAGGTCGAGGAACTCGGAGGCGTAAATGGAGTTGCCAAGCGACTTGGACATTTTCTGCCCGTTCACGTGCACAAGGCCGTTGTGCAACCAGTGGTTCGCGAAGGCGTCACCGGCGGCGTTGGACTGGGCAATTTCGTTTTCGTGGTGCGGAAACCGTAGATCCAGTCCGCCACCGTGGATATCAAAACGCGAGCCGAGGTAGCGGGCGGCCATGGCCGAGCATTCAATGTGCCACCCGGGACGGCCAGCGCCCCACGGAGATGGCCAAGCGGCCGAGCTGGGCTCGTCGGCTTTGGCACCCTTCCACAGAGCGAAATCGCGCGGGTCACGTTTGCCGCGAGGGTCCGCATCGGCAGCGGCCACCATGTCCTGAGCCTTCTGCCGGGTCAGTTCACCATAGGCGGGCCAGCTTGCGGTGTCGAAATACACGTCAGCGCTGTCATCCGCCGCTGGATAAGCGTGTCCGGCATCAATGAGGCGGGTGATGATCTCCTGCATTTCGCCAATGCTGGCGGTAGCGCGGGGCTCGTATGTAGGGGCGAGGATGCCGAGGCGCTGGTATCCGCTGGTGAATTCAAGTTCGTACCGGTAGGCAAGTGCCCACCACTGCTCGGTGGATCCAGCGGCGTTGGTCAGAATTTTGTCGTCAATGTCGGTGACGTTGCGAACGAGGGTGACGTCAAAGCCGCGGTATTCCAACCAGCGGCGCCACAAATCGTAGACGAGAGCGGAACGCAGATGCCCAATATGGGGCGAAGATTGCACGGTCGGCCCACAGACGTACAGCCCGACCTGATCCTCCACAAGGGGAACGAAGTCCACAAGGGTCTGCGCTTTGGTGTCATATAGCCGGATAGTCACCTACAGAGTTTAGCGATAGCGGCGAGAAATGGCGGCGGGCAGCCTCAGCGGGGTGCCCGCACGATCGATCAACGCCGCAGCAGGGCGGTCGCGATGGCGGTGAGGCCTTCGCCGCGTCCGGTGAAGCCGAGGTGGTCCGTTGTGGTGGCCGACACACTCACCGGGGCGCCCACCAGCGCGCTCAACCGTTGCTCGATCTCGCCGCGGCGCCCCATCATGCGCGGACGGTTACCCACCACCTGCACCGCAATGTTCAACACCGCAAACGACTGCGCGTTCACCAGTTCGAGGGTCGCGGTGAGGAACACTTCGCCATGGGCGTCAACAAAACGGGGATCATCCGTGCCAAACGTTCCGCCAATGTCACCAAGTCCCGCCGCCGACAGCAGCGCGTCACAGATCGCGTGGGCAATCGCGTCACCGTCGCTGTGACCGGCCAGACCCGCCTCACCCGGCCAGAACAGGCCACCCAACCACAGCGGCGCCTCCGCATCGTACGCATGAACATCAATACCAATACCGGTGCGGATGTCTGCGCCAGCGCTGTCGCGCTTACCCGACTCGGCGAGCACGGACTCGGCCAACAGGGACTCGGCCCGCCGCAGATCCCAGGGCGTCGTGATCTTGAATGCCAGGGCGTCCCCCTGGATAACCCGTACGGTATGCCCGGCCGCCGCGTACAGCGCCGCATCGTCGGTGTGATCCTCGCCCGCACTGTTATAGGCGGCAACCAGCGCGGCAAAGGGAAAACCTTGCGGGGTCTGCACGGCGGACAACGCGGACCGGTCAACGGTTTCGCGCACCAACGGCCCGTCAACCCGTTTGATGGTGTCGGCAACCGGCAGCCCGGGGATAACCCCGTCACCCGTGCTGCGCACCTCGTTGATGACGGCATCAAACAGGGTGGTTGGTGTCAGCGCGCGAGCCGAGTCGTGCACCAACACCGTCTCGA
>DASYMY010000017.1:0-1711 GCA_036008825.1 Glaciihabitans sp. | reverse complement strand
GTCACCTGTGATGATGCACCTGCGGGGGAGGGGGAGGGGGGTGATGGCTCTCGGGATGGTATAAATATTGCTTTCGGGGTGTTTTTCGTTGTACATATTAAGAAGAAAGAAAGAAGGAATTAAGTCGGTGCTTACCTCAAGGACCTGGAGGTCAGGATCCGCGCATATATCGGTGCGCTGAGAAACCCTGAGGTATGGGTTTGTCCTGGTCACATAGGCGGCTGTTCTGTTGGTGGTTCTATCTCCACGCGGTGGCAAGACCAGTGTGAAAGATGGGTGTGTGGTGGCGTATGTTATGTCGGTTATGTGAATTTCTTGTATTAGGATTATGTCGGCTGTGTTGTGTGCGCTATTCAGCAGCGCATCGAGTGCTGATCGTTGTCGGTTCACGTTGTGGGAGACGATCCGTATGGTTGCTGCCAGTCTGTTGTAGCTAGACATGGGCGTTCATCTCAGTGTCTCTGTCGGCTGGGTTGGGTGGGGCGGCGGCGGGGTTTTGTGACGCTGTCCAGGCTTCTTTGAATATGCGGATGCGTACGGGGCATTGCTTGCTGAAGCCTGGGTGGTCGAGGTCGGGGAGGTTGGCGTCCGCGCAGTTTTTGCAATGGTATCTAGTGTGCTCACAACTCTTACCTTTGCTTTGGGGGCAGTCGTTGCAGGCGTGGTCGTCCGTGGGGTGGTTCTGGCCGCAGATGCCGCAGGTGGGGCCTTGCGGTCCAGTGCAGTTGGTGTAGTGGTGGCCAAAGAGCAAGCAGCGCCGACACTGGTCGGTCCGTCGGGCAGAGTGGTACTCGGTGACTCTTCGGGGCTCGAAGAGTACCATGACTCGTTTGCGCTTCAGGAGTGCGAGCTCTTCGGCGGTACGTACCGCAATAACCACACTGGACGCTTCCTTGCCCACACGTTTCTCCGCGGTCGTCATATATCGGGGGGGTTGCGCCAGGGTGACAGATCCGTTGCTGCGTTCGATCTCCTCCTGGAGGGAGCGCATTCCGTCGGGGGAGTCGGGGTATTGGCTCGTGGGGATTCCATGACCTGCGAGCTTATACCACCGCTCGTTCAGGCGGGGTGCGGCGATGGAGGTGTTGACCTGTCGCGTCGCTGTGTGTATTGTCCCTAGGTTCTCGGTCAGCTCGGATTCAGTGGTGCCGTCTGTCATGGTCACGATGAGGTTTCCTGATGAGGCTTGTCTGATCGTGGCGACAGCCATGTGAGGCGGCGCCTGTGTCTGGGTGAGTGCAGCGTTGATCGCCCTTCCCAGTTGGGCTTTGGTATTGACGTCGATTTCCGCAGGGTGTGGGCAGGGCAGGATGATTTCCTGGGGGCGGGTTCGGGGCTGTCGTTTGACGACGGGGCGAGTAGTGGCGGGTGTGGGGTTGGTGGGGGGGTTGGCTTTGAGGAGAGTTTTGGTCTTGGAGGGGTCCGCCCACGGCGCCGAGGGTGCGTTGGAGGGGCGGGTTGTAGTCCGGGGTGCGTCGAGGGGGATGGCGATGTTGTTGCTGCGCAAGATTCCTTCGAGCATGTGGCATCTCGCCATCCAATGGTGTACGTCGTTGGCGATGGGCTTGGTGGCGGGTGCGGTGTCGGGGGCGGTCGGGGGGTTGTCGGCGAGGTGGTCGGTTCGGGGCTGGGTGTTGGTTCGGTGTAGTTTGTCGATGCGTTTGGTAACTGTTTCGAGGCGTTGGTTCATCGGGCGGAGGAGATCCATGAT
>DASYMY010000016.1:0-2791 GCA_036008825.1 Glaciihabitans sp. | reverse complement strand
CCAGTGGTGGTACCCGCTTCCTGTTGCCGTGTGTGTCCTGGTGGTGGCCTCAGTGTCGCTGATTGTTCCGGCAGCGTCGGCGCCAGTCCACGTGGCTGCAACGCCACGTTCCGCTCTCAGTCCATCTCGCCGCCTGGCCCGACTTTGGCCATGGGGTGTCCTCGTTGGGGCAATAACACTGTGGCTGATTTCTCTTGCCCGCACGTCAACCGACGACCTCGGGCAATGGGGTTTGTTGCCAGAATTTCCGGCCACCTGGTACATCGGCGTTGCTCTAGCCGCTGTGCTGTGTATTGGTTCGGTTGTGCGATTCCAATTTCCCACTGGTCTGATGAGCGCGTCTGTTGCGAGCTTGGTGGTGATGCTTTATGGCTCTGCCGGGTTGGTCGAAGAGGCACCTCGGCTGCCGTGGATCTACAAGCACATTGCCGTAACCAGCTACATTGACGCCAACGGCGCCGTCGACCCACAAATCGACCTCTACAACCGGTGGCCCGGGTTCTTCTCAACAAGCGCATTTTTGGGACAGGCCATCGGCTACCCCAACCCGGTCGACTATGCGGCATGGGCAGAAGTGGGATTCGCGCTCATTGGTGTGGTTCTCGTCCTGGCTATCGCCCGTGTGTTCTCACGCAACTCACAGTGGGTCTGGACGGTCGCACTTGTGTTTATTGTGGGCAACTGGGTGGGACAGAACTACTACTCGCCCCAGGCGTTTGCCTTCACGCTGTACCTCGCGATGTGCCTCATAGCCATGACGGTACTGCAAGCCAAACCGATCGCTCCCGTGGCCTGGTTGGAGAAAGTACTTGGTTCGCCACGCTCGCGGCGGGAGTCATCCGCCCCTTCGATATTTGGTCCTGGCTGGGGTTCTCGCGACGTGGTGTATTCGCGGGGTGTGAGGGTAAGCGCCATCGCGGCCATTCTGGTGCTGGACTTTGTGATTGTTGCCAGTCATCAGCTCACGCCGTATTTCGCGATCCTTACGCTGCTGCCGTTGTTTGTTCTGGGGTACTTACGTCCCTGGTGGCTGGGGCTGAGCCTGGTCGCAATTCCTGTTCTGTATCTACTTCCGAACTTCGACTACATCCAAAACGAGTTCGGTTTGTTCAGCGATATTGATCCACTCGCAAACGCCACATATACACCGGAATCCGTTTTTCCCCTCTCCGAGGCCTCCGAGTTGCAGTCGTACGGTGTGCGGATTCTCGTCGGCCTCGTGGTGGGACTGGCCGCTGCAGGTTTTCTGCGTCGGTATTGGCGGGGGGACCTTCGTACGGCGGCCATTGTGGCGTGGGTGGCCGTGGCCCCCATGCTGACGCTGGTGGTGCAAACCTATGGGGGAGAGGGCCGCTTTCGGGTGTACCTCTTTGGTCTGCCGTGGTTCGCCATGGGGGTGGCTTGGTTGTTTGTGTCGGCGAGCGGACTCACCCGGCGAGCTGCGGTGTGGCTGGGGGCAACCATCACGGGGCTTGCGGTGCTATTTGTTGGTGTGTACTTCCAACCCGAACAGGAGAACCAGGTCGCCGCTGCTGATGTCGCAGCTGCCCAGTGGCTCGACAAACGGCTCGAAACCAACGACGCTTTGTTGCAGGTGACGTTCACCTTCCCTGGCCTGATTGGGGCCAACTATCCGGTTCTGCTCGCGGATCCAGGACAATCCGGATCGCTATCCGAGTTTCGGCAGTGGACCGCCCGAGTGACTCCCGAGGGCATTAAAGAGTTTGTCTACGGCGCCGCCTACCTCAATCAGGTTTTCGTAGTGTTCTCCGACGCTCAGCAGGAGCGAGCAGAGGAGCGCGGATTTTTCGAGGAGGGGGAACTGGATGTTCTGGAAGAGGACATCATCAGAGACAACGAGTTCCGCGAAATCTACAACAGCGGTGAGGTGCGGATTTACGAGCTGCAACTCTGAGCCAGCGCCCACTCACACTCACATCGCGTCGATTGGTTGCTCATAGACAGCTCATAGCCAACATACGTCCAATAGATGACACGGCTTCACCGCTCGTTCACCTAAAGGATTCTTATGACTCACGCCCTGCTCATCGCGATTGATCTTCTCGCTATCTCCGTTCTGACGTTTGGTTTGTATTTCCCCAGACATCGGCGCCGAGATCTCGTTGTGGCCTTCCTCTGCGTCAACATCGGAGTGCTCGCTGTTGCCCAGGTACTGGCTTCCAGCGCTGTAGGAGTTGGTGTGGGCCTCGGACTGTTTGGGGTTCTGTCGATCATTCGGCTGCGCTCCTATGAGATCGGGCAGCACGAGGTGGCATACTACTTCGCTTCCCTAGCCCTCGGGTTGCTTGCGGGGATGACGAGTACCCTCAACTGGTTCAGCATTGCCATGATGGTGTTGTTGGTTGTTGTGATCTACGTCGGCGATCACCCCAAGCTGTTCCGCCGTTACCGCCAGCAAACCATCGTTCTCGACCGGGCTTTCGCCAGCGAACCCGCCCTAATCGAACACCTTGAACGGCTCCTGGCTGCGCGAGTACACCGCGTCACTGTTCAAGAACTCGACCTTGTCAACGAGACAACCCTTGTCGCCGTTCGATACGAGCTGCCGAGGGGCGACTCGCTCCGCCTCGAAGGCGAATCTCAGAGCCACACGGTTGCTTCAGCGGCATCAACAGCTGAACGCCGAGCGGAGATGCAGTCATGACCCACTCCCGCACTCTCAGCGCAATCGAAGCGAGGGCGCCGATCAGCTTGAGCGAACTGATGGAAAGGGCCGCTCTGCAAACACGCGTTGATCGCAAGTATCTGGTTCCTCGACGCGGGTTGGAAT
>DASYMY010000015.1:0-6040 GCA_036008825.1 Glaciihabitans sp. | reverse complement strand
CGACTGCCACAATTTCTGCCAGCAATGGCGCATCGGCGGCGGCGAGTTCGACGACGCTGGGGTACTTGTCGGTTTTGGGAACGACGAGCAGATGCACAGGCGCTTGCGGCTGAATGTCTCGGAATGCGATCACTGTGTCGTTTTCATAAACGATATCGGCCGGGATTTCGCGCGCGATAATGCGGGTGAAGATCGACGGTTCGGTAGAAGACATACCTCTATCTTAAGTCAGGACCGGTGCTACCACCGGCCGAGTTTCGCGCTCAGCACAGCGATAGCTGCTGGCCCCGCCGTCGAGGTGCGTAAAACGGATTGGCCCAGCCGCACCCGGATCGCCCCTGCGGCAACGAAGCTCTCAAGTTCCGCGGGAGTGATCCCTCCCTCCGGGCCAACAACAATCACTACGTCCTTATCTCCCAGCTCCACCTCACTGAGGCGTGTGGTGGCGTCGGGGTCGAGAACAAGCATTTGCGTGGATGCGGCAACGGACGTCAATTGTTTCGTCGACATCAGTTCGGCAACTTCGGGTAGCCAGGGACGAACTGATTGTTTTGTTGCTTCCCGGACGATAGCCGTCCACCGGTCGTGACCTTTGCGTACTTTTGCGCCTTCCCAGCGGGACACGCTGCGCGACGCCGACCACGGAATAACACCGTCAACACCAAGCTCCGTTGCTGCCTGAACGGCCATCTCGTCGCGATCTCCTTTGGCCAGGGCCTGCGCCAACCACATGGCTGGCGCAGGCTGTGCTGCCGAAGTGACGTTCGTCACAGCGAGGACTAGTTCGGTGTTTTCGGCCACAGTGACGCTGCCGGTGACAGTCAGCCCGGCACCATTACCCACAACAACCGTGTCACCGACCCGCACTCGGCTGACGGTGACAGCGTGGCGAGCCTCCGCACCGCTGAGGGTCACCAAAGACCCCACCTCGGCATTGAGAAGATGCTCGTTCAGGTAGAAATGTGCCACGCCTGCCGCTTTCGAGTGTTAGACGTTCAGGAAACGGTCACGTAGCTTGGCGAACAGGCCCTGCTGGAAGTGCGAGAGGTGCGGCGGAACACTCCGCTGTGACTTCGCAAGTTCCTTTATGAGGTTCTGCTCTTTATGGTTGAGTTTCATCGGTGTGACAACCTGGATACCGATCTTCAGATCGCCTCGTCCTCCACCACGCAGCCGTGTGATTCCTCGGTCTTTGATGGTGAGAATTTCAGCGCTCTGGGTACCAGGTTTGATCTCAACCTTCACATCGCCATCGAGAGTCTTCAACGTGGTTGTTGTGCCCAAGATTGCATCGGTCATCTGCACCTCCAGCGTGGCGAGCAGATCGTCCCCGTTGCGGCTGAACGTGTCGTGGTGGCGAACCTTGATTTCGAGGTACAGGTCACCCTGGGGGCCGCCGGCAGGGCCGACTTCGCCCTGGGATGGCATTTGTAGACGCAGTCCGGTGTCGACTCCCGCGGGGATGTCAACGGAAATGGTGCGCGCGGCACGAACCCGGCCCTGGCCTTGGCAGGTGGGGCAGGGGTGCGGGATGACCGTCCCGTATCCGCGGCAGGTGCCGCAGGGGCTGGATGTCATCACGTTGCCGAGGAGGCTACGAACGGCCCGCTGAATCTGACCGCTCCCGTGACAGATGTCGCAGGTCGCCGGTGATGTTCCGGGAGCACAACACGTCCCGTTGCATGTTTCGCACAGCACTGCGGTGTTGACGTCGATATCGCGTTTGCTGCCAAAGATGACCTCGTCGAGGTCCATCTCCACACGTACTAACGCGTCCTGGCCGCGTTCGCGACGGGATCGTGGTCCGCGGCTTTGTTGTCCGCCGCCGCCGAAGAAGGTCTCAAAGATGTCGCCGAAACCGCCGAAGCCTTGGCCGCCGCCGAAGCCAGCCTGCGGGCCCATGTCGTATTGCTGACGCTGTTGCGGGTCACTTAAGACGTCGTAGGCGTGAGTGACCAGTTTGAATTGGTCGGATGCTTCTGGGTTCGGGTTTACATCAGGGTGCAACTCCCGAGCCAGACGACGGTATGCCTTTTTGATCTCGTCGCCGCTCGCTTCACGCGAAACGCCGAGTACTTCGTAATGGTCAGCCACTTATTCCTCACCGAGCAGCCGCGTTAGGTAACGAGCGACAGCTCGTACCGCGGCCATGTTGTTCGAATAGTCCATGCGTATTGGTCCCAATACGCCAAGTCGTGCGAGGCTCCCTCCGGAAGCCGCGTACCCGCTCGTCAGCACCGAGGTTTCACCCAGGCCGAATTCTGCGTTTTCTCTGCCGATGCTCACCGAAACGCCGTGTTGGTCAACGGCCATTTCGCTAAACAACTTCAGCAGCGTCACCTGCTCCTCGATAGCTTCGAGGACCGGGAAGATGCTGCCAGAAAAATCTTCTTCAGTGCGAACCAGGTTCGCTGTTCCCGCCATCACTAGTTTGTCTTGGCGGTTCGCGGCAACCTGTTCGATCAGGCTGACCACAATAAGGCGCACAACACTTTGCCGATCCACCGCAAACTGTTCCGGAAGAGTTGCCAGCACGGTTGCTGCTTCCGCCAGCCCCAGCCCCCCAACGGAGGCGTTCAGTTTGCTACGCAGTTCCATAAGGAAGACGTCGTCCAACGGTGCGGTCACATCGAGAAGGCGCTGCTCCACGCGGCCGTTGTCCGTAATAAAGACGGACATCACCCGGGTGGAACTAAGCGGCACTAATTCGATGTGCCGAACTCGGGACTTTGCCAAGGACGGGTATTGGACGAGCGCAACCTGCTGGGTGAGCTGAGAGAGCAGGCGCACTGTGCGCGCGAGGACATCGTCAAGATCAACCGACTGGCCCAAAAACATCTCGATTGCTTGTTTTTGGGCTCCGGTCAGCGGGCGGTGATCTGCGAGCTGGTCAACAAACACGCGGTAGCCCTTGTCAGTGGGCACCCGACCAGACGAGGTGTGCGGGGCAACGATGAGTTCCTCTTCTTCCAGGAGGGCCATATCGTTGCGAATGGTGGCGGCCGATACCCCAAAAGAGTGCCGTTCGACAATAGATTTAGAACCGACTGGCTCACGGGAGGCAACGTAGTCCTGAACAATTACCCGGAGCACGTCAAGGCCGCGATCGGAAACCATACGAACCTCCTCCTGGTGATACTGCCGAGACAGTGTTTGGCACTCGCGTTTAGTGACTGCCAATTCTATCTCGACACGGAGGGAGATCCCGTTGCACGTCGCGGAGTTGACCCGTTAACGTGGCCTCGTGTCCCAATGAAAGGTGATGACGGATGACTAACATCGCGCCAACGACCTCACTGAACCCCACCCAAGACCGGATGTGGGCAGCTTTCGCCCATTTTGGCGGTGTTGTCTGGTTTATCCCGGCGCTCATCATTTTTCTCCTTTTCCGACGCCGCGGTTCCCTGACCGAGCAAGAGTCCAAAGAGGCCCTGAATTGGCAGATCACGTACACAATCGCCAGCGCAACGCTGGTGGCAATAGTGCTGATCTTGGGCACATTTTTCGCCCTGGTAGGCGCCATCGCAATAGCCAACGTGTTGGGCAATCTGCCGTTCGTGTTGTACGCCGTTAACGCCTTCTTTTCAATCCTCGGTGGCATCCGCGTTACCGAACACGGCACGTACCGCTACCCTTTCGCGTTGCGGCTGATCAAGTAGCGTTCGTTCCTGATTTACCGCAAATTCTTCGAGACGAGTGCGTTGCCGAGGGATGCACACGGTTTAATGGGGGTATGTCCGAGACACCGCAGAACCCGTACCAGGCCGCCTCACCTCTCAGCCCCAGTGACGAGAAGATGTGGGCAACCCTTGTGCACGTCGGAGGGATCTTCTTTTCCTTCGTTCCGGCACTTATTGGGTACCTTGTGTTCAAAGATCGGGGCCCCTTTGTTCGAGAGCACACCGCGACCGCTTTGAACTTTCAGCTCACGATGCTGATTGGATATGCCATCGGAACGGTGACCACCATCATCCTCATCGGACTGTTCATCTTGCCAGCCGTATGGATTCTGACCATCGTGCTCAGCATTGTTGCCGCAGTAGCGTCCAACAATGGCCAGCGCTACCGCTATCCGCTGACAATCGAATTCATCAAATAACGGTTCGAGCTACTCCGCAAGCAGCCGACGCACGACGGCATCGGCCAGAAGTCGTCCCCGCAGGCTGAGCCGGATAACAGACCGAAAGACGGCCGGTCCGTCGATGAGGCCATCCGCGATGAGTCCAGCCACAGCGGTGCGCCCTGCCGGAGTCAGTTCGGACATTGGCAGTCCATCGCTGATGCGCGAGGTCAGCAACACCCGCTCCACTCGCCGGGTTTCTGCGTCCAAGGTTTCCCGGCCGATGGCGGGAGAATGACCCGCGGCAATACGGTCCGCGTACGCTGCCGGATGTTTGACATTCCACCAGCGCACACCGCCCACATGGCTGTGAGCACCGGGGCCAACACCCCACCAATCGTGACCTTGCCAATAAGCAAGATTGTGTCGTGATCGGTTTTCGGGTGTGCGTGCCCAGTTGCTGACTTCGTACCAGGAGTAACCGCCGGCCGACAACAATTGGTCAACCAGCTCATACATATCGGCCTGGGTGTCGTCATCGGGTGTGGCAACCTCTCCCCGTCGAATCTGTCGAGCGAGTTTGGTGCCGTCTTCAACGATGAGCGCGTAAGCGCTGATGTGATCGGGACGTTGTGCGAGAGCGTGTTCGACCGAGACGCGCCAGTCCTCTAGCGACTCCCCCGGTGTGCCGTAGATGAGATCGAGGCTGACCTGAAGGCCCGCTTCGCGCGCCCACTGGACGACCAGGGGAATGCGCTCGGGGTCGTGTGTTCGCTCCAGGGTGGCAAGTACGTGCGGCACAGCGGATTGCATTCCAAAGGACACCCGGGTGAACCCAGCAGCTTTCAGCTGGAGCAGATAGTCAAGGTCAACAGAGTCGGGGTTCGCTTCGGTCGTGACCTCCGCGTTGGGCTCGAGGCCGAACTCGGTCACAACGGACTGCAGCATGGCCGCGAGGTCGGTGGCCGGCAACAGGGTGGGGGTTCCGCCACCGAAAAATACGGTGGATGCCGACCGTGCGGGCAGCCCCGACGCGGCGAGAACGGCTCGGGCTGATTCCACTTCGCTGATGGCTTGTCCGGCGTAGTCGCTGCGTTTGGCACCACGCAGTTCATCCGCCGTATACGTGTTGAAATCGCAGTATCCGCAACGGACCCGGCAGTAGGGAACGTGAAGATAGACACCGAAGTTGCGTGTTTCTACACCGTCGACAACGGAGGGAGGCAGTAGACCATCCAGCGGAGCGGGATCGGCCAAAGGGAGTGCGCTGGGCATTAGTTCGTCACTCTGCGATAGGACCCGCGAGGGCGCGTTCGTACCGTCTGGTGTACATCCGCTGCATCAGGCGGGTGGCAGGTTGTCCGAGCCGGGAATACCACCGGGACGGGCGAGAGAAGGATCGGATGGTGAGCCACACCGATCCGTCCGGAGTGCGGTCGACAATCCATGCCTCTTCACCGCTGACGGGGTGACCGGCGAGTGTGCCGTAGGCAAATCCTTTGCGATTAGGTTCGTCGATGACGTAAACCACCCGGACGGGGGCATGAATTTTGAGTGGTCCCACCGAGGAACGCAGATCAACGGAATCGCCCGGGCGCACAAACGGCGTTCCGTCTGGCCCCACAATTGCGGCTGTCTCGTCGATGGATGCAGGTTGGATCGGGGTTCCGTACTCGTCGAATCCCACCGGGGTGTAAGTCAGCTCACTAACATGCGGCGGGGTATCACTACGTTCGACGGTGAACCCACTGGAGCGTTGAATGGCCCAACTGAGGGTGCTGGTCCAAGCGTAGGTCCATCGTGCTTCACCGAAGCCGAGGCGGACCCGTCTCTCTGCTGCCTTATATCCTGCGGGCGGGAAGGTGAGAAGGTCGTCGGCTTGGGTGCCGCCGACGGCGCCGTAACTGACCGGACGTTTCCACAGCTCCGGTTCAGTCACTACTTCTTCTCCTTTTTCTCCGTGTCTCCCGAGAGGGCGGC
>DASYMY010000014.1:0-1515 GCA_036008825.1 Glaciihabitans sp. | reverse complement strand
TCGGTTGTGCGGCCTTTTGGTTGCGGTGCAGTGGCGATACAGCAGCCCCCAACCCGATCTGAATCACTCCGCTACTGCGAAGCCCGGAAGGGTGCTCCAACCGCCCTACCAGCAAGCAGCGTGATGCCGCACTGGTCGAGACCCCGTGTCTTGAGGTTATTGTAGGCCGGCGTGTCGGTCGTGATTTCGCGCTGCGCGTCCGCCGCCCACATATCGCGCGGGTCTTTCGCCCCCGCGAACGTATGGATGCGCATTGCCCTGAAGTCCTTGGCTCCGCTCCCAAGCCCGGCCTGAACGACGAGTCTGAATCCGGCTTCGCTAAGTGCACGGCGCGCTAGCGCGTTGTCCACGCCGAACAGGGCGATCTGCGGATCGTCGGCGCTAATGCGCAAGCGCTCATCGAATCTGCCTCGATAATGGCCGTCTTGAAGCCCGCCGCCTCCATGAGCTTCGCCATCGCGCGGGTTTTCCTCTCGCCGACCATCGAATCTTCGGAGAGGATTGACGTGCTCAACGTCGACTCCGTGACCGAATCAATGTCCTGGAGAACGAGCTCGACTTCCTCAGGCCGTGGCATCTATTTGGGTTAGTAGATAACCTTCGTAATGTGAGACTAGATGCTTGGATGTTTGGGTAAGGACGATTACCACTCGACAGTTGTCGTCACGCCGCAGCCAAAAAAAGGACATTGCGATATGCAAGGGTGGATCGTATTTGCGGCTGTAATGGTGGCGACCGTGGGACCAATGACATGGGCTGCAGAACTGCAAGGGGTGATTTCGATAAGTTCGGGTGCGCATCACGCTTGCGCCCTAACGTCAGCCGGCGGTGTGAAATGCTGGGGTCGGAACACTAACGGACAACTCGGCACCGGTGATACGGCCGACCGCTCGACAGCATCCGACGTGTGGGGATTGGCAACGGGCGTCGTGGCCATCTCGGCAGGGGCGAGGCACACGTGCGCCGTCATGGCAACAGGAAACGTGAAGTGCTGGGGTAGCGACGGTTTTCGCGACACCTACGTCGCGGTCGACGTTCTTGGCAAGAGCAACGTAAGGTCTGTGACTGCCGGCGACAATTACACGTGCGCCTTAATGACGTCGTCCACTGTCGCATGCTGGGGCGCCGTGACCAACGGTGCATTGGGCGTCCAGACTCGGAGTGGTGAGCTGGCGGCCAACTACACAGGCTCGGCACTGAGCGGAGTGACTGCGCTCCAGGCGTCTTCTGTAAAAGATCTCCGCTACACGTGCGCGTTGGTAGGCGGAGGCGTCAAATGTTGGGGCGATAACTTTTATGGCCAGCTCGGGCGGCCAGAAATCCCGTTTGTTTCCGACTTGCCAGTGGACGTGTTGGAGACTTCAGGCTTCCCGCTCTCTCAGGTGACCTCGATTGCGGCGGCAAACTACTTCGCGTGCGCAGTGCTCTCAAGTGGGGCCGTTAAGTGCTGGGGACAAAACTATTTTCTAGAGGGTCTTCCCTATGGAATCAGAATTCAACCGTCCGTCATTGCAG
>DASYMY010000013.1:0-5672 GCA_036008825.1 Glaciihabitans sp. | reverse complement strand
AGCTGCACTTCTCGAAGCGGATGTCACCGACCACCCGTTGTTGCCCGCCGACGGGCAGATCCCCGTGCGGCGTGTAGAGGTGAGCGAGGAGCTCCTCACCCGGCATGCCGCCTCAGACGAGCGTCGGGATTGGTGGTTGGCGCGGCTTGAGCGCTGCCACGCTCTGCTCGGCGACTGAGGCCGCCGACTGCGCTCAGCGCGCTAGGAGCCGGGTCTTCAGCTCTTTCACTCGCCCGTGGATGTCGTCACGGACCAGTTCCATACGCTCGCGGCCGTCAATTCCGCGCAGGCTCGGCTCGTCGGTCTCCCACACCTCGACAACAACACCATCCAGCTCGGGAACAGTCGCCTCGGTGCCCAACACCACAACCAAGTCGACTGCGCGCATGTTCTCTTCGGTTAGGGCCTTAGGCTTTTCGTTACGAATGTCGACGCCGAGGTCGAGTAAGACTTCTGCGGACAGGGCGTTGATCTCACTTCCGGGTTTGGTTCCGGCGGAGGTGACCGTGACCGACTGCCCAGCTTCCAGCGTCATCAGCCCTGCGGCCATCTGCGACTTGCCGCCGTTTTTGGAACACACAAACAGAACGGATGGGGTGGTCGAAAACGGTGTCTCGGAGGTCATAGCGCTGCCTTCTTTCGGGTCATCCGCCATTCTATCTACTACATAGATGTTCGTCGATGTAGAGTGAACCCCTGATAGAGACCAGGAGCGACACAACTGTGACTGAGACTTACCCCGTAATTGTCATCGGCGCCGGACCGATTGGGTTGGCCGCCGCTGCCCACCTCATCGAGCGGGGCCAGCGCATTCTGGTGCTCGAGGCCGGCGACACGGCTGGCGCAGCGATGCGCGAGTGGGGTCACATCAAATTCTTTTCCACCTGGCGCTACAACATCGACGCGGCCTCTCGTCGGCTGCTTGAGACACCAACCGAGAACTACGCGGGCGGCTGGGAAGCTCCCCGCGAAACCCGGCTGCCCACCGGCGCGGACATGGTCGCCGAGTACCTAGAACCCCTCGCCGCCCACCCCGCACTGGCCCCGAACATTCGCTACGGGCACCGGGTCACCACCGTCACTCGCGCCGGAGCTGACGGCAGTAGCGTCGACAAAACTCGCTCGCAGGGTCGCGATGAGTCGCTTTTTCTGGTGCGCACACAAACCGACTCGGGAACCGAAGACCTTCTCGCTCGCGCTGTTATCGACGCCAGCGGCACCTGGTCGAGCCCGAACCCCGTGGGCCGCTCCGGCATCAATGCCATTGGCGAGGCCGCGGCGCGTGAGGCAGGCGTTGTCACCTCCCCACTGCCGGATCCACTGGGCGCCGACAACGAGCGTTTCGCCGGCCACACCGTGCTGGTGCTGGGTGCTGGCCACTCCGCCGCAAACACCCTGATCAGCCTCGGCCGTCTCCGCCAATCCCACCCAGAGACCGTGATTCTGTGGGGGCTGCGCGGTACCGCGAACCCCGTACGGCTTTACGGCGGCGGTGCTGCGGATGAGTTACCGGCCCGCGGGCAACTCGGCACAAGCCTGCGCCGTTTTGTCGAAAACGGCGACATCACCATTGTGGAGAACACCGCCGTCACCGCGGTGGATGCCACCGACCGGGTGGCCGTGAGCCTCGCGGATGGCCGCGTTCTGACCGTTGACCTTGTGGTGCCTGCCACCGGGTTTCGTCCTGAGCTTTCGATGCTGTCCGAGCTGCGTCTGGATATGGACCAGATCGTGGAAGCACCCCGCGAGCTCGGCCCACTCATCGACCCGCAGTTTCACAGTTGCGGAACCGTCTCCGCTCACGGCGAGCGGATCCTCTCCCACCCCGAAACCAACTTCTACATCGTGGGCATGAAAAGCTACGGCCGCGCCCCCACCTTTTTGATGGCCACCGGCTACGAGCAGGTCCGCTCGATCGCCGCCTCTCTCGCCGGAGACCGGACGGCCGCCAACCTGGTTGAGCTGCAGCTACCGGAAACGGGTGTCTGCTCCACCGACCTCGGCGGCTCCTGTGACGCACCGGCGGCTGAGGACGCAGCCAGCAGCTGTGGTGTGCCGGCAGCGGAGTCTGCGAACAGTTGCGGTGTGCCAGCAAGCGCGACCGCCGACAAATCCTGCTGCAGTGGCCCGCAGCCGGTCACGATTGGCTTTGCGACAGGAACCCAGCACGGCCACACCGAACTCGTCGTCAAACCCGCCGCACGCTAGCCCGTCGCGGCGACGGCTATTCTTTGGTCGCTAGCGCCGTAGCCGGCGTCAGTAAATGCGGCTCAGCACAGCAGAGGTGTCCGGATACCCCGATTTCGGCCTGGCATTTTGGTGTATTGAGACACCCCGGTGACCCAGATGGGGATGGGTGTCAGCAACAACCAAAACCAGAGCAACCCAACTGGGTATGTCGACACCGGCGGAAAAGTTGCCCGCAGAATCTGACACCCGCCTGCGTCAAGAGGATCATTTCTGACACCCGCCGCACACTAGCCCGTCACTCGTGACACCCAGCACGGCTACATGCCGCTGTAGGAGTGCAGTCCCTTGAAAAAGAGGTTGACGATCGTGAAGTTGAAGAGCACTGCCGAGAAACCGATGATGGCCAACCATGCACTGCGCGATCCACGCCAGCCGCGTGTGGCGCGAGCGTGAATGTAGCCGGCGAAGATGGTCCAGATGATGAAGGTCCAGACCTCCTTGGTGTCCCAACCCCAGTAGCGGCCCCATGCGGCCTCAGCCCAGATCGCACCAGCGATGAGGGTGAAGGTCCAAAACACGAACCCGATAACCACAAGCCGGTAGGCCATGTTCTCGAGGGTGGTGGCATCCGGCATGGTGGACAAAAGGCGGCTGCGGTTGGTGCGCTCGGATGACTGGAACAGCTGCACAATCGACAGCCCGGCACCGAGTGCGAAGAAACCTGTTCCGAGGCTGGCCACAAACACGTGGATAACCAACCAGGCCGATTGCAGGGCCGGCGGCAGCGGCACAACGTCGACGTAGAAGTTGACGGTGGCGATACCGAGGAACAGGGCGACGAACCCGGTGACGTAGGCGCCCAAAAATTTGAGGTCCTGCCAGAACTGCACCAGCAAGAAAACACCAACGATGATCGCGGTGGCGGTGAGCGAGAACTCGAACATGTTCGCCCACGGAACACGGTCGGCGGCAAGGCCTCGCAGAACGGTTCCGCCGGTGTGCAGCAGCCAGGCCAGCACGGTCAGTGCCATAGCCAGGCGAGCCCACTTCGACGATCTGCGGGCACCGGGAACAACTGTGGCGCCGTCGCCTGCCTCACGGTCAAGCACAGCGGTTGACCCGCTTGACCGTGACGATTCTGAAGCGGATGCCTCAGCGCGTCGGCTTGCGGCAGAGCCTCGCCCGGCGGCAGCAAGCGCAGCGCTTGCGGGCGCCTCAGCCGGGGCAGAACGGCGCGCCAGGTCAAAGGTAAACACAATAAAGGCGAGCGCGTACATGGCCATTGCCGACCAAATGGCGACCAGGCTGAACGTCACGAGGGTCTCAGTCATTCGCTCAGCTTAAGCCCGAGTTGCTGGGAATGCTTGCGCGCGATGTCTTCGACCGCACTCTCTAGCCCCGGGTCTTCACCGCGGGCGAGACCGGCGTATTCGAAACGGGTTCCCGTTGGGGTGGCAACCGCCTTTACCCATACTCGGCGGCGGGGAATAAACAGGCCGGTCAGCAGGCCTGCAAGTACCAGGATGGAGAAAATGAGCACCCAAATTTGGGTCGGGTCGTGGTGGATGTCGAGGGAGACAAACCGTTTGACCTCGGTAAATTCGACGCTGCCCAAGCCGTTCGGCAGCTCAACGGTGTCGCCGAGCTTGAGCAGCAGTCCTGGTGAGTCAGCGTTGCGGCCCGAGACCTGGGTGAGGTCGTCGGTGTTGAGGGCGTAGGCGTTGGTGGCCGCACCTTCGTCAAGACCGAGGTCACCCGTGTAGACCTCGAGGGTGAGGGTGGGATCACGCAGGTCGGGGTGTACCGAGCTAAGCGCCGAGCCACATACGTCGGTGCTGCACTGGGTGGGGTAGAAGAAGCCTTGTAGGCCCAGCTGTTCGGGCAGGGCGTCGGGAACCTTGATCACGCCGACACTGGTCAGGTTGGCGTCCTGCGGCAAAAACGGCACCGGTTGGGAGAAGGCCACGTTGCCGTCACCGTCGCGCACCGTGATCCACGGGGCGTAGCCGTTGCCGAGCAGGTAGGCGTTGGAGCCGGCGATGCGCAAGGGTTCGTTCACCTTGATGATGCCGGACGCTTCGCCCTCACCGGGGACATCGGTGGTGACATCCACCGTGTAATCAATCGGCTGCCCGTAGGCGTCAAGGTTCTCTTCCTCGTACTCGGCGGAGAATTTGTCGACGGCGATTGTGTACGGCACAAGAACATCGTCGGAGAAGAACCGGCCGGGGTTGAAGGTGTCGTAACCGGAGAGCACGTTGGTGAACGCTTGACCCTCCACGATGACCTTGTTGCCGTTGTAGCCGAAGCCGCCACCGATACCAACGGTGACCAGCACACCAACCAGTGCGGAGTGGAAGACCAGGTTGCCGGTCTCGCGCAGGTATCCGCGTTCGGCGCTGACCGAGAGTTCGCGGGAGCCGTCGCGGGCCGTCTCGTCGAACAATCGGGTGCGATACCCCTGTTTGGAGAGCAGCTTCTGGGCGGAGGTGATAGCCGCGTCAGGGGCATCCGCCGTATCGCTGTTGACGCTGGTAAATCCGGCCAACCGAGCGAGGCGGGCGGGGGTTTTGGGAGGAGGGGTGCGCAGCGATTGCAGGTGGTGTTTGGTACGCGGAATGATGCAGCCGATGAGCGACACAAACAGGAGCAGGTAGATGCTCGAGAACCAGACCGAGCTGTAGGTGTCGAAGACCTGGAGGAAGTCGAGGACTTCGGCGGCATCTGGATTGTCGCGAATGTACTGCACCACACCGTTGGGGTCGGAGGAGCGTTGCGGAACCAGGGATCCGGGGATAGCTGCGAACGCGAGCAGCAGCAGCAGGAACAACGCGGTGCGCATGCTGGTGAGCTGGCGCCAGAAGAAGCGGAGGTAGCCCATAAATCCGAGGCGTGGCTGATTGATACCTGCTTCCGGTGCCGGCGAGTCAATATGGTCAGAGGGCCGGGAAGAAGCCATTGTTCACCTCCGCGAGAAACTGTGACATAAAGCTCTGCCATACGCCGCTGACCATCAGGATTCCGATCGCTATCAAAATGGAGCCGCCAATGATGTTGATCACGCGGATGTGTCGTTTGAGCCAGGTCACCGACGACGCCACCCAGCTGAAGCCGAGGGCGACGAGGAGAAACGGTACGCCGAGGCCAATACAGAAGGCCATTCCCAGCAGGGCGCCCCGCCAGGGGCTGCCGCCGTCGAGGGCGATGGTGTAGACGGCGGCGAGGGTCGGGCCAATGCACGGGGTCCAGCCGAGCCCAAAAACCAGGCCAAGCACGGGAGCGCCGGCGAGCCCTGTTGAGGTGCGCCAGGCGGGCCGAACGGTGCGTTGCATAAAGCTGAATTGGCCAATAAAGACCAGTCCGAGCACAATCACGATGGCTCCGGCGATGCGGGTGATCCAGTCAAGGTTGGCGCGCAGCACAAAGCTGGCTGAGCCAAAAAGAATGCCAAAGCCCACAAACACAACGGAGAAGCCCAGCAC
>DASYMY010000012.1:0-9595 GCA_036008825.1 Glaciihabitans sp. | reverse complement strand
CCGATGATCGCACCAACCGAGAGGATCGTCGAATTGACCATAAAAAGGCCGAACGACTGGGAGAGGTCGTTCCACCCATTGACGTAATTCTCGATCGTAAGGTCGGTGGTGAAAATGCTGAGGTTGCGGAAAATTTGATCGTTGGGTTTGAAGCTTGAGACCACCAGCCAGATCAACGGGTAGACCATAACAATCGAAACGACGATGAGGGACAGGTGCTTCAGCGCTGAATAAATTCGGCCTCGGGAACGGTATGAGGCGGATGAGCGAAGCGCTGGTGCGTCTTTTTTGGTCGGCGGTGGCCCAATTGCCACGTTCTCGGCCGCCACGGTCTCAGTCGTCATAGAACACCCAATATTTCGATAGCCAGAAGTTGAACGCGGTGAAGGCCGCGATCACGATTAGGAGGAACCAGGCCATCGCCGAGGCGTAGCCCATGTCGTACTCAAGGAAGCCAGTTCGATAGAGGAACAGCGTGAAGAACATGGTCGAGTCGGCGGGACCACCGGTGCCTCCCGAAACGACGTAAGCCTGAGTGAAGGTTTGGAACGCGAAAATGACCTGCAAAACCAGGTTGAAGAAGATGATCGGCGTCAGTAGCGGAAGGGTGATCGAGACGAACCTGCGGACACGACCGGCCCCGTCCATTGACGCAGCCTCGTGATACATCTCGGGGATTTGGCGGAGGCCCGCAAGGAAAATAACCATGGGCGATCCGAATGTCCAAATGTGCAAAATGATGATCGTCCATAGGGCGTAGTCGGGGTGCCCGATCCAACCGGGCGGATCAAACCCAAACGGTGTGAGCAGGCCGTTGACGAGCCCCTCTTTTCCGAAAACCTGGCGCCAGAGAATCGCAACCGCGACAGATCCGCCCAGGAGGCTCGGCAGGTAAAACACCGAGCGGTAAAACGGCAATCCGCGCATTCCGCGATCAAGCAGAAGAGCTAGAGCCAGGGCAAGTGCAAGCTGCAAGGGAACGGAGACCAGCACGTAGGTAACCGTGACGCGGAACGAGTTCCAGAAGGCCGCGTCGCCAAACATCTTCGTGTAGTTACCAAGCCCGATGAAGTCCGGAGGGTTCTCCAACGGCGACTGAAGCAGGTTGTAGTCGGTGAGCGATAAATACAACGAGGCGAGCATTGGACCGATCGTGAACCCCACGATGCCAACAAGCCACGGTAGAAGAAACAGGTACGCCGCAAGGTTGTCAGGCGCCCGCTCTTTGACTTTTGTTTTTGAACGCTTGGCGCTCAACGCCAGCGAACGTAACTCGCCGAGACTGCTCACGTCGACCTCCTTGTTGACGGTGATGTCGCTTCTGAGAAAGCGGTTTCACGAATGATCTCCGATTATGTCTGGCAATTCTAAAATCGTCAAATAGCTGCCTCCCGCCTCCGTGAAAACATGACTCGTCGGCGCCGATATGCTGTGGATCACACCGCAGGGAAGGACCAGGGACATGCCATCTCGCTCAACCGCAGCTACCATCGCGGAAGTCGCCCGTCAGGCCGGCGTCTCCCCTGCGACTGTTTCCCGAGTGATGAACGGCCGCTTTCTAGGTAAGCCGGCTATCGCCGCCCGAGTTCGTGCAGTGGCCGCCGACCTCGCATACGCGCCGAACCACCTGGCGCGAAGCCTCGCACTTGGCCAGACCAGCGCGATCGCGTTTGTCGTACCCGATCTCGCCAACCCGTCGTTTCAAGCGATTCTGTCCAGTCTCAGTAAAGCCGCAGCCCGAGATGGGTATCGGGTGCTCGTCGCTGACTCCGCGGAGTCCCCCGCCGACGAACCGTCGCTGATCGCCGAAATTCGCCGACGTTGCGATGCGGTGGTGTTGTGTGCACCTCGAATGTCTGATGACCAGCTGGTCTCTCTTGCCGATTCCCTGAGGCCACTTGTCCTCATCAACAGAGCTAACCCACAAGTGGGAGCACCGTCACTCGCAATCGACTACCAAGCCGGCATCCAGGATCTTGGCAAGCACCTCTACGACCTTGGCCACCGACATTTCGTATTTGTCGAGGGGCCAACCGGAAGCGTCTCGAACCGCCAGCGTCTCTACGGACTTGAAAGGTTTGAGCACCAGATGCCCGGGGTGCGTATCGACAGAATCGCTGGCGGCGCAACAATTGAAGACGGCCTCGCCGCAGCGGGACGAGTGCGCACCACGGGCGCAACAGCAGCACTTGCTTTCAATGATCTCGTAGCGATTGGGCTGTCCGACGGCCTCCGCGAAGCGGGAGTCCTCGTCCCTGAAGATGTGTCCGTGACGGGATTCGACGACATCCCGTTCGCGCGCTACAGCGCTCCACCACTAACGACCCTTTCGGTGAATCACGAGGAGCTGGGCGCACAGGCGTGGCAGCGAATGCGGGCGCTCGTGGCGGGTGAGGCGCCCGGACCCGACGTGGTGTTTCGGCCTCGCTTAGAAATTCGCCGCTCGACGTCCGAGGTAAGCAACACCCGCCAATAAGCATCGTTGACAACCCGTGACACGAAGTGCTAATTTTCGAGAAAGCGGTTTCACGATTGATTTACAAGCGTGAGCATGCCGCAGTCGGGACGTTCGTTAGTCCTGGCACACCCCGCACCCAGCTAGGTGGACTGCCCACCGCGACACGAATAGAGGCGCAATGACGCGTACTTCCCGATCTCTCGCCGGCAAAGTAATCCTCGGATCTACCCTCGCCACATCACTCGTCCTTACAGGATGCTCCGCATCCTCTGACACCGACTCAGCCGATGCCGACCCCAACGAAGAAGTGACGCTTGAGATGTCTTGGTGGGGAGATGACAACCGCGCCACACTATTCGGCGAAGTCATTGATCTGTTCGAGGCGGAGCACCCCAACATCAGCGTTACTGAGTCGCCCGTCGGGAGCCCCGACGACCTCTTCAATCGACTGGCTACCGACTTCGGTGGGGGAGGCACCACAGCACCTGACGTGTTCGCACTCGGCGGCGCGAAACCCCAAGAATTTGGCGAAGTCGGGGCTCTTCTCGATCTCGGTACGGTTGCCGATACAGCGCAAGTCGACAAATATCCCGATTTTGCCACGGCGAGCGCGGTAGTCGATGACACGCTCTACGCTCTGCCAACGGGTGGAAACGCTACCGCCGCATTCATCAATGAAGACCTTTTTGCTGAGGCCGGAGTGCCAGTTCCCACTGAAGACTGGACGTGGGACGATCTGATCGAAGCTGCTAACACCATCGGCTCAGCTGGGCTCACCAATGATGCAGGCTCCCCCGTCTACGGTGTTGATCTGCGGGTGCAAGACATCATCGGAACCTATGCAGCTCAGGTGACCGAATTCGGTTTGTACAACGAAGAGGGACAGTTGGGCGTCGAGGCTGACGACATTGCTGGCCTCTACGAAATAGAGGTTGAGCTTCAGGAGGGCGGCGGTCTTCCCGACGCGACCATCGTGAGCGCCGGATGGTCACTGCCACCGGACCAGCAACTGTTTACTCTCGGCCAGGCTGCGATTACTTTTGGCTACAGCAACTTGATGGCGACATATAGCCTCGCTGGCGAGACAACAACGATGATGGCTCCGCCGACAAATGGCGACACTTCCGGCGTCTCCTTGCTCCCGTCTGCGTTTTGGGCGATCAATGCCGGAACGGAACACCCCGTCGAATCGGCCATGCTCGTCGACTGGTTTCTGAACGAACCGGCTGCGGCCGAACTCATCTTGGACACCCGAGGAGTGCCGTTCAACCCGGATATTGCAGCAATCGTCGAGCCACTGCTTGAAGGACCAAGCCAGATTGGTGCGGCATACGTGCAGACAGTGCTTGATTCTGGAGTGGTCGCTCCTCCGCAACCAAACGGAGGCGCCAATATGAACAAGTATTCGCAGGACGCAGAAGCCGAGGTGCTGTTTGGGCGGATGTCTCCAGACGAAGCTGCCGAGGTCTGGGTCGAAAACCTGTCATCTGACCTCGAGTAATCGATCGATATGAAACGCGTGTGGGCGGCCCCTGGGGCCGCCCACATCGTTGTTTCCGGCAACAGCGAAAGGACCAGTTCCATGACTTTGATCGAGAATGCGCTCGCCCGGCTTCGCGCCCATAACTCCTCGGGTGACGGGCCGATCCCCGCGGGACTGCGTGAGTTGGGGGTGGGCTTCGCAGCGATTGATGGCCCGTTAGAGGCCCGGTGGTTTACCGCGCTCGAGGAACTGGCTGAATGTGTACGCCCTCTTGTAGGCAGCGATCCCGTGCTCAACGAAGGGGGCGTGTACCTGGGCACCTGGATTGAAAGCACAGGCACTATCAACGCCGAGGTCTTGAGCCGATTCGCGCCGGACGTCACCATCGAAACCCATCTGACCTTCGCTCGACACCAACGTGATGACGGAATGATTCCGTACAAGGTCACTGATGCCGGCCCAGCGTTTAGCCAAATTCAAATTGTCACACCACTGGCCCGCTCCGTCTGGAACACCTACCTGCTCACCGGCCGCGATACTTCTTATTTGAGCACCATGTACGAGGCGATGGAACGCTACGACCAGTGGCTTGCGCGGTATCGCGACAGCCGTGGCACCGGCGGCGTCGAGGCGTTCTGCACCTATGACACGGGTCACGACCTCTCCCCTCGCTTTTGGTTTGTGGCGGACCGCGGATATCGCAACGATGCCCGCCAGTACGACCCCGATTCCCCATTGGTTCCCTACGTCGCCCCAGACTTGACAGCCAACGTCGCCTGCCAGAGGTCCTACCTGGCCCTCATCGCCGAGGAGCTCGGGCACGATGCGGAACCATGGCACGAAAAATCTCGGCAATCGGAGGCGGCACTTTTCGCGCAGTGCTTCGACGATGAGGACGCGACTTTTTACGACCGCAACGCGGCAGGAGAATTTGTACGCATCCAGTCCGATGTACTGCTGAGGGTTCTGGCCTGCGAGATGGGTGACGCGTCATTATTTGCGTCGTCTCTTGAGCGTTATCTCATGAATACTGCGAAGTTTCTCGCCCACTATGGGTTCACCTCGATTGCAATGGATGACCCACGATTTGACCACGACTACACCCGTAATTCTTGGGGTGGGCCCAGTAACTTCCTCAGCCTAATTCGTGCGCCCCATGCATTCGAGCACCACGGACATGTAGCCGAGCTAGCGCTTTCAACGATGCCGGTCCTTGCCGCTTTGGTGGCCGCTGACCGTTTTCCGCAGTGTCTCGACCCGTGGTCAGGTGCGCCAGGTTTCACTACAAAATACTCGCCGTCCCTGCTCTGGCTACTTGATGCCGTAGAGCGACAGTTTGGGATCCTTCCACGACCGGACGGGGAGGTTTGGTTCTCCGGGTTGACACCAACACGGCTTGACCATGGAGCTGCCGCGACTGCGGTTGGCTACTCACGCACCGTTCACGAAACCCACTACGAGCTCGCAGGCGACGATCACCACATTGAGGTGTGGCACAACGGCGCGGAATGGATGCGCTTCCCCCGCGGATGGCGGATCATCGTTGCCGCGGGCGTCGTACGTGCGATTGTGGGCTTGTCGCCCACGCCGGTCACCGGTGACCTCATTATCGATGGCAAGACCGTGAGCCTCACAGTTTCACCCAACCAACGGGTCGAACTTCACGACCTTGAGGAGGTCTCCAGATCAGGACCTCGTTTCGTCTCATCCCGGTCATAAAGCACAAATGCGGGGCCGACGACCACGGATGGTCGTCGGCCCCGCATTCTTTGCGAGCCTACTTCTCGAGAAGGTGCGCCCGAAGCACGTCAGTGAGCCCGGTCCGTTCAACCGCTCGATCGAACCGGAAAGACCCCGCTAACGCACGAGATCGCTCGGATCCCACATGCGAGAAATGGCTTCCGAAACGCTCAGCAAGCGGTTCCGCGAGCAAGATGTGACGCACCAACACCGCGATGTGCGGCTGGCGCCCCCACGGGTATGGCGTGAAGTCGGGGAAATCACGATCAAAGACTTCGTCGATGGGATCGAGAATATTACGGACCCCCTGATCTGACCCACCCCAAGAGTCCACCCCAAGGCGACCCTTTGCTTCAAGCACCGGAGCAATTAGCGAAACGTACTCGCTCGTGGGCGCAGCATGGACCAGCCCCTGCAGCCCAATGTCCTTGTACGTCCACAGTGCCCAGCTGGCCCCGTGATCGCGGTAAATCTCCAATTGATCGCGGAGCAATTCATATCTCCACGCGTCCTGAGAACGGTCGGTTGAATACACGGGTCCAAACTCACCAATCCAAATGGGCGTGCCGGTTTTACGCATGTACTCAGTGCGACGCAAGAAGGTTTGCTCCACCACGGAGCGATCAAAATACTCGCCGCGGGTCACCCCGGGGTACTCGGTGGCGCTGGTGATGCCAGGCAGGGCGTAGTCGTGCGCTGTGTACACCGTGTTCGGGAGCGGTTCAGCACGACTGTCGAAGGCGCTGAAATCAGTGGAGTACTTGTTGCCGTCAAGAAAGAGCACATGGCGCGGGTCGATGGCGCGCACCGCTGCCTCAAGTCGTTCGTAGAACGGCAATAGACGTTCGTTGGTTGGATCCGACGGTTCGTTGATGGGGTTGTAGCCCGCTACCTCAGGACGGTTCTTGAACCGTTCCGCCAACGCCTCCCACAAGTGAATGACACGATCTTGGAAGTGCGGGTGGTCCCAAAACGTAGCGATGTGGGTTGGGTTGTCGCTGTGCCAATGCTGATTTTGGTACCCGGGCAGCGCGTGTAGGTCAATGATCGAGTAGATTCCGTGTCGTGCCAGCAAGGTGATCACCCGGTCGAGTCGGGCGAACCCTTCCTCTTTTAGCTCAAACGGTCTGGCGTCATCCTCGAAGTGTCGGTAGTTCACCGGTATACGCACCGAATTCATCCCAATTGACGCGAGATGAGCTGCATCCGCCTCGTCAAAGAAGTCAACGTAAAAGGCTTCGAAGAAGGCGCTGTATGCCTCCTGGCCCATTGCGTCGAGCAGGTGACGGCGCATACCTTGCTCAGTTCCGGGATACCCGGTGACAAAGTTCTCCATGTTCATCCAGCCGCCTAGGCCAACGCCACGAAGCAAAACTGTCGCGCCCGTCTCGTCAACGAGTCGGGCGCCATTAACGCGGATCCACGGGAGGGATGTCATTCGGTCTCCATTTCTTAGAGCTGCAGAGTGATCGGTCGGTCCCGCCCGGCGACCTGCACGGTCGGCCAAACGGGATCGTGGGTGAGAATTTCAATGCCGGCGGATGTCGCGAGGATCGTGTCCTCGGTTTTGACACCCCGTGCACTGGGGTTCCAAGCGAATGCTTGATTTTCGGCAACAAATCCGTCCGTTCCCGGAGTGATTTTGGGGTCCCGGCCGAAATATCCTGTGGGCCCACCTTGATGGTGACGGCGCCACTCGTCCCGGTCGAAACCATGTACCTCGTACGCGGTGCGGAGGACCTCGAACACGTCAGCTAGCCGCGCGCCGGGTCTCGTCGCGTCAAAGACATCCGCCTCAATGTTGAGAAGCTGGCGCTCCCCATCGTGCGGAGAACCTGTGAACCGTACCGACCGCGTCAGATTCACAATGAGCCCGTCGCGGCGTGCGCCAACAACAAGCATCGCCCCCTGACCGAGGGCCGATTCGGTAGGGAGCGGATGCCGGAAGTGCATCCGCTCCGCCCCAGCGACGAGCAGAACAACGGGCTCAGCGCCGAGGGAGTAGATGCTGTCGGCAAGGTCGCCAGCAACAGAACGTTCCTGACGAGCAGGAGTGAGGCCTTTCGCCACCGAAGAGACCGCCTCAGCGACCTGGGCTCCAAGCGTGCGGTAACGCTCAATTTCGGGGTTCGTGAGTGAGGCGCGGACGGCGCGCAACTGCGGTTCGAGATCTGCCTCAGATCGGAATCGCGGATCGTTACGCCACTCGGCGGGGATAAGCGGTTCAGTCCAGTCGACCGCGACGACATTGGGGACGCGCTCTTCGACTCGCAGGCGTTCGGCCTCCATAACGTGGCAGCGCAGGTGGTCTGCTCCCCGTGTAATCAAAACCGCGACAATGGAGGGACCGCCTAGCGGAACATTGGTTCGCGCTCCGCCCAGGTACCACGACACCGCACCTGGACTTTCCAGAATCACCCCGTCGGTATCGTCGGGAAGAAGCGCCAGTACACGGTCGCGAGTATTCATCGTGGGTCCTCCTGCGGAACGTATGTACGCATGCCCCGAGCCCATCGGGTGGTGGCCGCGGCAATGAGAATGATCAATCCGCCGCCTGCAACCGGTGCCGCCCACAGAGAGATTCCCGAAAGCACACCGACAAAGGCATCGCCCATGCGCGGGCCCGCCGTCAGAGACACGGTGATGAGCCCTTGAACTCGACCCCGCACCTCGTCGGGAGCCGCCGTTTGCATCATGGTCGTGCGAAAAATCGAACCGACGTTATCTGCGGCACCCGACAAGCACAGCAGGAGACACGCGGCCACAAGGGGAGCAACAGAGATCCCCGTCCCACGCTCGCCGGACCCAGCAACAACTAGGCCAAGAGCGAGAATTGACGCACCAAACCCAACTGCGGCCAGGCCCACTGCGACTCCCTGACGACGGATGCGCACCACCCGGCCAGAAAGGGCACTGCTTACAAGCACCCCGATTGCGGCGCTGGAGGAGAGCAATCCGACCACCAGCGCGCCCCCGCCGAACACAGTTGCGGCGAGAGCGGGATACAGCACCTGCGGGCGGCCAAACGCCATACAGACGAGGTGCAGAAGAAAGGGTGCCCGGAGGGCACGGCTGGCGGCGAGGAAACGAACGCCTCCGAGCACGGATGCCAGCCCAATATGAAGGCGCTCCCCAGTGGGACGAATAGGTGGCAGAGTCACAATTCCAATGAATGCCGCGGAATAGAGCAATACGTCGATCGAATAGGTCCAGGCGAATCCCACTCCCGCAATGAGCAATCCCGCGAGCGCGGGTCCACAGGTTGCTTGTAATCCGGCGGAGACCCCGCTCAACGCCGCCGCCGCTGGCAGGTGGTAGGCGGGAACCAGTCGCGGCAGGATTGCAAATCGCGCAGCGCCGACGATGGTGGAACTGACGGCGCTCAAAGTGGTGAGCGCATACAACGGGGCGAGGTTCTCGTTTCCCGCCCACGCCAATGCGGCGATCCCGCATGCGCTCACCCACGAGGCTATTGCCGCCCAAATCAACACGATCCGCCGGTCGAACGCGTCAACGAGACTGCTACCGAAGATTCCGACGATGATCATGGGCCCAAGCGCGATAATCCCGACGAGTGAGACGGCAAATGTGGATTGGGTGATGTCGTATATCTGCACCCCAACGGCAACGAGTGTCAGTTGTGCACCGATCCCCGAAATCACGCCTCCGGCCCATAACCGGGCGTAAGCGGGAGACTCTCTCAACGGTGTGATGTCGAGGGTCCAACTGGCGCGCCGGGGCGAGCTCGAGGAGGGTTGGGTCATCGAATACTTCTTCATTGATCGTATGAGATACCGTTGGTGAAAGCGGTTTCTCAACCCTAGCGATATCCCGACGAAAGGACAACGCGACGTGCTCCAGCATCAACTGGCCGCCACCGCACTGGCGGCGAGCGTGCGCGGAGCATTGGAAAT
>DASYMY010000011.1:0-2233 GCA_036008825.1 Glaciihabitans sp. | reverse complement strand
GGGTCGTTAGACCGTGCCCCTATCGTCGTTAATTACCGGTTCCGGGTCGGTACGGCGGCGAACGGTCCCCGCAGTGACTGGGGGAGCATAGTCGTCTGCGTCGCTTGCCGTGTCATCAACGTTCACCGAGTCATCCACGGTGTCGGGGGTGTGATCGGCCGACTCGAAATTCGTGTGAGTCTCATCCGTGTCGCTGGCTGCGCTGTTCGTCGTCGGCAGCGCCGTAGTGGCAGCCGGGGCTGCGTAGTTAGTGGTGGGCTCGTCGCTTGGCGCGTCGTCAGCTGTGGCTGGCGTGGTGTTCCGAGACGTGGCGGGAACGATTGGCGGAGCCAAAGCAGGTTGCACGGCGGGGGTTGCCGGTGCTGTCTCCGCCTCCTGCTGCGCTGCCCATTGACGCTGCTTCTCAACGCGAGCCTTTTCGGCCGCTTCGTCGTCGTAGCGCCACTGCTCAAGGTCGAATGCGAAAAGCTTGCGAGCGCGCTTCGGTTTGCTCTGCCATTCGAGCAAACGGTTGCGGTATTCCACAAAGGTCTGCTCCGCCTGGAAGCTGTAGTTCGCGGAATTCTTCTTCATTGCATCGAGTTCGTGAGCTGCCCAGTCCGCTGCGGCATTGGTGCCATTCACGGGGAGCAGTCGCACGCGAATGTCGGCTTCGCTGATCAGATTGTCGGCGTGCTGTTTTTCTGCGCCACCCAACGAACTCCACGAGACCGCCTTGCGGCCGGCGCCGATGAGAGCCATCACTGCGGCCGCTTTCATCTCCCGGTCTTGATAGGCGAGCACACGCTTAGCCGATCCGCGGGCGATAAGCGCGGCGATAATGCCAGCGAGAAGGATCGCAACAAACGGTATAACCGCCGTCGTGATCACACGCTGCCCCTCGCTCGACTCGAACCAGGACACAAATTCATTCCACCACTGCATGTCTCGCACGATACCGGCGCGATAGGAATCCGTGGCACCCTGCGACCGAGTGTCTAGAAAGACACAGACAAGTCGTTATGGGCGGAAACAGTCCAGTGCATCGTCACTGTTCCAAAATTCACCCAGCGGCAGCACACCACGATGATTGGTGATCTGACGTTGCGCTGCAAAGCGGGTGTTCTCGCCGTCCGCGATGAGATCGAGATAACCGAGGACCTCACCATTGGTGCGGGTGACTCGCCAACGATGGTCTGCGAGTTCAACGAGGGTGATCCCCGGACGGGCCTGGGGGCGGGCTATAGCAAAATCCATGATCGGCATAATGCTCCTTAGTGTGATGTCCGGCCGAGGTATCAGGGTTGATACCAGGCTACGAACACCCACCGACATTTCCGCCCCACGCTGCGTACTGCAGCGCGGGCCCGTCCGGGAACTGCGCTCGGCCTACCGCAGGCTTGTCCCATCAACCGCGTACGGCTCAATGGAGGCAATCTCCGCCTCGGTCAGTGCCGGTGACGACAGCGCGGCAACATTGTTTTCCAGCTGCTTGACGCTGCTTGCCCCGACCAATGCTGAGGTGACCTGCGAGTGGCGCAATACCCAGGTAACCGCCAACTGGGCGAGGCTTTGGCCGCGGGCCTCCGCGATGTCGTTGAGCGCCCGTGCGCGCCCCAGGTATTCGTCGGTGATTTTGTCAGCGTTCAACCAGCGACCCTCAGCGGCACGCGAATCGGCAGGCACCGTCCCGTCCAGGTAGCGGTCGGTGAGTAGCCCCTGCGCGAGCGGGGAGAACACAATGCTGCCGGCACCAATTTGGTCGAGAACCGGAAACAGACCGTCCTCAATGTGCCGGTCAAACATGTTGTACCGCGGCTGATGAAGCGTCAGAGGAATCTTGTGTTCGGCCAGGGCAGCAGCTGCGGCGATGGTCTGCTCAGGGCTGTAGTTCGAGACACCCACGTAGAGGGCTTTACCCTGCTGAACGGCGGATGCCAGCGCCCCCATGGTTTCTTCGATCGGAGTGTCGGGGTCGGGGCGGTGGGAGTAAAAAACGTCGACGTAGTCGACACCCAGGCGGCCAAGGCTCTGGTCGAGGGAGGAAAGCAAGTTTTTACGCGATCCCCATTCTCCGTATGGGCCATCCCACATGAAGTAACCAGCCTTGCTGGAAATGAGCATCTCGTCACGGTAGGGACGGAAGTCTTGCGCGAAGATACGACCGAAGTTCTCTTCCGCGCTTCCGGCGGGCGGTCCGTAATTGTTGGCAAGATCAAAATGAGTGATGCCCAGGTCGAACGCCCGGCGCAGG
>DASYMY010000010.1:0-2651 GCA_036008825.1 Glaciihabitans sp. | reverse complement strand
GTCCGTCGTCTCATCCATTCAGCATCGTTGTTGCCGCGGCGCTCTCACCCACGTCGCTTGGTGATGTCGCTCGCGGGTTCGGCTGCAGTAGCGGGGATCTTATTGCTTTCGGGGTGCGTGCCAGTGGCCGTTCCGTCCGTTGAGGTGGCAACCGTCGACCCCGCAATCGCCAGTGCGGTGGCACCACCGACGGGCACTCTGACGCCCTCTAGAGTGTTTAAGGGGCTTCCATCTGGGGTGGCTACAATTCCCGATGATCCAGCCATTCATCGTTTCGCCTGGGCCTACGCGGACGACAGCGACGCTGCTAATTTTGAGCTAGTCACGATCGGCAGTTCCAGTTGCCCTCACGTCCCCATTTCCTACGCACTAGCGGACACCGGTGACCTGACGATCGTCGTTTCGGCAGGTCCCAATCTTGCCGAGACCGCCTCCGATGAGATCCACGCCTGCACTGTGGACGGAGCAGTCACGACTTTCGTGATTGAGCTCCCGGAGGGGATAGCGATTCCTCCGGAGATCACGATCTCCGTAGCTGAAGGCACTTTTGACAGCGTCGTAATTCCGGTCAGAGACGACCCAGACAAATAGCTTTGGCCACTTCTGGAGTGTCTCCGAAAGAGATCAGCTTGGACAGAATGTGGGCGATCCAATCGATGGTGCCCACAGGGGTCGGCGGTTGCCGTCACCGTCTCAAGAGCTGCACAGAAACGCCTCGGGATGGGTCCGATTCACGCGAACGCCCGAACAATCGACCAACCACCGTGGTGTCAGTTCGCCTGCTCGTGTGGCTGGTCTGTTCTGCCCGTTTCGCGAGCAAACTGTCTGGCCGCGGTTTACCCGCAACAGTCGGAAGCGCTTGGTATCCCTCCGACCAACGTCGAGTTGTGACACGCACCGCAGTTGCCTTCGCACGCGAGAGCACCGCCCAGGTTATTGGGCGATGTCCGAGGAGGGACGCTCGAGATCAAATCCCGGCCTCACAATTGATCTCTAGTGAACGGTCAGTCCGCGAGCTCGGAACTGGTCGCGGACCCGTTCCTGCAGTTCGGTGTCAGGCGGCACAACCCCGTGAAGTTTGTACTCGAGTCCCAGGCGGTCCCATTTTTCTTCGCCCATTTGGTGGAACGGAAGAACTTCGACCCGTTCAACACTGGGCCAGCGCAGAACGATATCCGCCGCGGCTTCAACATTCTCGACAGCGTCGGTGAGGCCTGGCACAAGCACAAAGCGGACCCAGATCTTGATCCCGCGGGCGGCCAAACGATCGCCGAATTCGATGGTGGGAGCGAGGTCGCGTCCAGTGACCTCACGGTAGGTCTCAGGAAGACCTGACTTGACGTCGAGGAGCACGAGGTCCACGTTGTCAAGCAGAGCGTCCGATGCGCGTCGACCGAGGAACCCCGAAGTATCTAAGGTGGTGTGGATACCTAACTCGTGACATTCGGCGAACACTCGTTTGACGAACGCCGGCTGCATAAGTGGTTCGCCCCCAGAGATGGTGACACCACCGCCGGTCGCGGCGAAGACCTTTTGATACCGACGAATGCGAGTCATAATCTCGTCGATGCCGGTGATTTGGCCGTCGCGCATCTTCAGCGTGTCCGGGTTGTGGCAGTACTGGCAGCGCAGCGGACAGCCAGAGAGGAACAGAGTCATACGAGTGCCCGGCCCGTCAACGGCGGTGACCAGTTCCCACGAGTGAACGCTGGCCACACCACCGGTGCGCAGCGCCTCAAGTTCCTGATGACGAAGGTCGGGGCTTAGCTGAACTTTTGCCTCAGCATCGCCATACTCGGGATCGTCAAGTGATACGACTGGGCACGCGGCGCTTGGCAGACCGAGTTCGAGTTCGACCTTCGTCATCAGGTTTATTTCCTTTAGTTAGTGCGGGTGAGTTAGACGCCGGAGTGGAACGTGCGGCTGATGACATCCATCTGCTGATCACGCGTCAACCGAACAAAGTTGACGGCGTAGCCGGACACGCGGATGGTCAACTGCGGGTAGTTCTCCGGGTTTTCCATTGCGTCGAGCAACGTGTCTCGGTTCAGCACGTTGATGTTCGCGTGGTATCCGTTAGAGACGGTGACCGCGTCGAGAAGGCCGACCAGGTTGGTGATCTGCTCCGGCTTGTCCCGGCCAAGGCCCGACGGTACGACGGTGTTGGTGAGCGAAATGCCGTCCTGAGCCTGGTCGTATGGCAGCTTCGCAACACTTAGGGCGGAGGCAAGCATGCCGTGCGTGTCGCGTCCGTTCATCGGGTTAGCTCCCGGTGCGAACGGGGCACCGCCACGGCGACCGTCAGGAGTGTTTCCTGTGGCCTTGCCATACACAACATTCGAGGTGATCGTCAGGACGGACTGGGTGTGCAGCGCGTTGCGGTAGGTCGGGTACTTGCGAATCATGCCCATAAAGCGCTCCACGATTTCCACCGCGATTTTGTCAACGCGGTCATCGTCATTGCCGAAGGCGGGGTAGTCGCCATCAACGATGTAGTCAACAACTAGCCCGGTGTCGTCGCGAACTACGCTTACTTTGGCGTACTTAATGGCGGATAGCGAGTCAGCAGAAACGCTGAGCCCCGCAATGCCACATGCCATCGTGCGAAGAATCTCGCCGTCATGCAGGGCCATTTCGATACGTTCGTACGC
>DASYMY010000009.1:0-3583 GCA_036008825.1 Glaciihabitans sp. | reverse complement strand
CAAAATATTCTGTTGGCCGCCCGTCAATCGTTGATCAGGGAAAGGCACACTCGTGAGCGAATTGCGGCCGCGAGGTGCGTCCCGTAGTCGCACGACGTCTCAACCTCGGCATGGGCGACTAAAGAAGTCGAGCCCGTGGGCGCATCTGTTCAAGGTTCTGGGCGGTGTTCTCGCCGTGGTGATGGTCAGCTCTGTCTCGGTGGCGGCCATCACGGTGCGCAACCTGGAACAAAACATCGACACGGTTGAACTGTCGAGTGTGGACGAGAACACCCTCCCGCCCAGTGTTGGCGCCTACCCCGGTGGATACAACTTTCTGATTGTGGGCAGCGATACCCGCAAAGACCAGGGCTACGCGGGCGACACCGGCACCGAGCTTAACGACGTCACCATGTTGCTGCATGTGTCGGAGGACCACACGAGTGCCGTTGCGGTGAGTATTCCGCGTGACCTTGTTGTGCCCATCCCGTCCTGCCCCGATCCGGAGGGCGGAAACTACTCCGCGATGTCGGCGCAGCCGATTAACGTCACTCTCACGTACGGCGGACTGCCCTGCACGGTGTTGACCGTTGAAGCGCTCACGGGCCTCGATATCCAGTTCGCTGGTCTCATTACCTTCCAGGGTGTTATTGAAATGTCTAACGCCGTTGGGGGAGTCAACGTCTGCGTCGACGCCCCCATCAATGACCCGTACACGGGCCTGGTGATTGAAGAAGCGGGAACGGCCAACCTGCAGGGCGCCCAGGCATTAGCGTTTTTGCGCTCGCGCCACGGTGTGGGGGACGGCAGCGACCTCGGTCGAATCAGCTCCCAGCAGGTATATCTCTCCTCCCTCGTGCGCACGCTGAAAAGCGAAGAGACCCTGACTAACCTTCCCCGCCTGTACTCCATCGCCTCCGCAGCCACCCAGAACATGACGCTCTCCTCGAACCTGAAGAGCCTCGACACCCTGGTCGCCGTGGCCCAGTCGCTGCAGAACATTCCGCTGGAGCGCATCGTTTTTGTGCAGTACCCCGGAACCACGGGCGTCGGCGGCATCTACGAGGGCAAAGTTGCACCGATTGTGGCTCAAGCCGAGGAGCTCTTCGGTTTTATTGAGGCGGATGAACCGTTCGCACTGGCCGATACCACCAACATCGGCTCCGTCGCTGACCCGAACGCCCCAGTGGCAGCGGAAGAAACCGAGACGCCCACTGACACCACGGGCGCGATCGGGGAGCTCAGCGGAGTCGCCGGGCAGACTGCCGCGGACTACACTTGCTCGAAGGCCAACTAGCTCCAGCAGTTTCGGCGCGTCGACACGGATTCGTGTCCCTGTGCCCGCTATGGATATGATGGCTGACGCACCACTTGGAGACGTCGCATAGTTCGGCCTAGTGCACCACCCTGCTAAGGTGGAGTACCCTAACGGGTACCGAGGGTTCAAATCCCTCCGTCTCCGCGCGTTATGTTGAGACCAACATGACCCTCAAGCTCCTGCCTCGGTAGGAGCTTTTGTGGTTTCTAGGGCCAAGCCCACCACAAATCACACAATAGGCGGATGCCGGTTCGCGGCGAGCGCCCACACGGCCGGCGGCAGGGTTTACACGCTTGTAACAAGTTGTATACGAGATGCGTATATTCGGCGTGATTGTATTCAATCTACGTAATCCGAGCCTCGCCGACCGAAAGATTCGTATGTCCCCAACACCTTCGCGGTCCACCGCACACAGATCACGCTCCATCGCTCGTCAAACTTTTGTACCGCTGCTCGCGCTCGGTTTGATCCTCACCGGCACCGCCTGCCAGGCCGTGCAAACCGTTGATGACAGCCCGCAAGGCGCAGACGTCACCTCAGCTCCCATCGGAGATCAGACCATCGTTGAAGGTGGCGATCTGGTGATGGCCCTGTCGGCCGAGCCCGACCGGCTCGACCCCACCACCTCCTCGTCGCTTTACACCCGCTACGTCATGCAGACCATGTGCGAGAAGCTGTACGACATTAACGCCGATGGGGAGATCATCCCCATGCTGGCCGAAGAGCTGCCCGAGGTATCTGACGACGGCCTTACCGTCACCATCCCCGTGCGCGAAGGAATCGTCTTCGCCGACGGCACCGATCTTGACGCGGCAGCGGTCGCCCAAACCATCGATCGCGGTCTCACCCTCGAGGGCTCCTCCCGCCGCAGTGAGCTGGGCCCCATCACCGATGTGGTTGCCGTTGACTCCAACACCGTTGAAGTGACCTACTCCGAACCATTCGCCCCGCTGACCGCAGCGCTGGCCGACCGCGCAGGCATGATCTTGTCACCCGCCGCTCTGGCCGAGAAGGGCGATGCCTTTGGGGACGCCCCCGTCTGCGTTGGCGCCTTCAAGTTCGTTGAGCGTGTACCGCAGACCTCCATCACCGTCGAGCGCGACCCGCTGTACTACGACGCCGAGAACGTGCACCTCGACACCATCACCTACCGCATCATCACCGACTCCAACATTCGCTCGGCGAACCTGCAGTCCGGTGATGTTCAGGTCGCTGACACCATCTCAACCCAGGACGTTGGGGCGTTGTCCGAAACCGACGGCATCGGCATTCTGCAGGTCGGATCCCTCGGCTACCAGGGTCTGACCCTGAACCTCGGCAACGTCAACGGTGTTGGCACCGACCCCGTGCCGCTGGAGACTCCGCTGGCCAGCAATGCAGACATCCGCATGGCGCTGTCTATGTCTGTTGACCGTGAAGCGCTCGTCTCTTCTGTCTTCAGCAACTGGTACTCCCCGGCCTGCTCACCGGTATCTCCGCAGAGCCCGTTCACCTCAGAAGCCAGCGAAGCATGCCCCGAATACGACCCGGAAGCCTCACTGGCGATTCTTGAAGAAGCCGGCGTTCCCGTGCCCTTCCCGATCACCATGCAGGTGAGCAACAACCCTGACACCCTGCGCTTCGCTCAGGCACTGCAGGCAGCGGTTGCCGAGGGTGGATTCGAACTGTCGATCGCTCCCGTTGAGTACTCCACGCTGCTTGACGTGCAGACCCGTGGTGACTTCGAAGCCCTCCAGCTGGGCTGGTCCGGTCGTGTTGACCCCCACGGCAACATGTACAACTTCCTCTCCACCGGTGGCGGCAACAACTACTCCGGGTACAGCAACCCCGAGGTCGACGGCTTGATGACCGAAGCAGCGTCCATCAACGACACCGCTGAGCGGGGCGAGCTGTACGGACAGGCCGTAGAAATCGTGCAGGAGGAGAACCCGATCATCTACCTCTACCGTGTGCGCAGCCTCACCGCGTACTCCACCGACATTGCCGGCGTTGAAACCTTCGCCGACGGTGTTGTGCACCTCTCCCACGCGGCATTCGTCGAGGCGGAGTAACCGGAACTATGACCCGCTACCTCCTCACCCGCCTCTGGCAATCCGCCATCACGCTGATCCTGGCGTCGCTCGTTGTGTTCATCGGCGTGCGACAGCTTCCCGGAGACCCGGCGCTCGCCATGGCGGGTGAGGAGGCGTCCCCCGAACGGCTCGCCGAGATTCGCACCCAGTTGGGCCTCGACGAATCCCTCGTCAACCAGTACTTCTCCTTCATCGGAAACATGCTGAGGGGCGA
>DASYMY010000008.1:0-1514 GCA_036008825.1 Glaciihabitans sp. | reverse complement strand
GAAGCGACTGAGCGGGTTTTAAGGGACAAGGGAACCAACCTTAGGGTGTTTCACCCAGCGGATCCGGAACCTTCCCTACAGAGCAACTTGGAGGTTAACATGAAGATGGTTAAGAGCCTTATCCTCGGCTCAGCGGCGGGTCTCGTCGCCATGAGTGGGGCACAGGCAGCTGATCTTCCCGTCAAGGCCAAAGCGGTCGAGTACGTGAGGATCTGCTCCCTGTATGGTGCTGGTTTCTGGTATATCCCGGGCACCGACACTTGCATGAAGATCGGCGGCTACCTGCGCGTCGACACCACGTTCAACGGCGGCGTGTACGACGCTCCGGCTTGGAACGGTGACCTCGGTCAGCAGAACCGCTACGCAGACCGGATCAACTCCCGTTCACGTATGGCGCTGACGGTTGATACCCGCACTGCAACCGAATACGGCGTTGTCCGTACCTTCGGCCAGGGCGACTTCCAGTTCAACAACTTCGGCACCACCAACCCGGCCACTCTGACCGGCCCCACCAACTCGAGCCTGCTGAACAGCCCAGGCGGCGGTTATGTTGCGGTCGAGTTTGTGTTCATCCAGTTCGCTGGTTTCACCTTCGGTAAGTCGGCCTCGGCATTCGCTACGCCGTGGCATGGTTATCCGGGCAACAACTCTTCGTTCCTGATGGGCGGTCATGACACTGTCACCGGTGTCAACAACATCCAGTACACCGCTCAGTTCGGCAACGGCGTGTCAGCCACCATCGGCCTCGATGATCCGACCCAGTTCCACCGTACGACCATCGGTAACCTGAGCACGGTCAATGCCTTTGCTGCTGGTACCCAGGGTTATGGCGGGTTCAACGCGCCTGAGCTGGTTGGTAACATTCGTATCGATCAGGCCTGGGGTCTGTTCCAACTCTCAGGATCGTTGCACGAAGTTCGGGCAGCCTACAACGGCATCAGCGGGACCGCTGGTATCGAGCCGTTCGGCCATCCGGATAGCAAACTGGGCGGCTCGGTAATGGCTGCCATTCAGATCAAGAACATTCCGACTGGTGCCGGAGACGACATCAAGTTCGATGCGACTTGGTCCAAGGGCAAGACGAAGGACGTAATCTCCACGAGCGCCGCTTCGCCGAGCTTCCTGATGTATGGCGGTACCGGTCTCGCTGGTGCTTACCAGAGCGTTGGGTTCGGTGCGACCACGGATGCGACTTTCCTTCCGACCGCTCTCGGCGGCGATGGTCAGCTTCATCTGACGGAAGCCTGGGGTATCCGCGGTGCGTTCAACCACAACTGGGATCCCTACTGGTCAACCAGCGTGTTCGGTGCGTATACTGCGGTTCGTTATGACGCGACCGCTGCAGGCACCATCTGCGCACGGACCACCATCGTTCCGCTGGCCGGCGCGACCTGCAACCCGAACTTCAACACTTCTCAGCTCGGTGCTGTGACTCGCTGGACGCCTGTCAAGAACCTCACGTTCTCGGCCGAAGTTCAGTGGTTCCACCTCGACCAGAAGTACACTGGTGCTGC
>DASYMY010000007.1:0-8718 GCA_036008825.1 Glaciihabitans sp. | reverse complement strand
TGGCAGATCGCCACCGTTGTTGGTGAGATTCCTGCCTTTCTTCTGCCCAGCCCGTTCGCCATTTTCGATGAACTCATCACCTTTCTTCCCGCGATCACCTCGGTGACTATCGTCACGGGTGGCAACGCACTGATCGGGCTTGTTGTTGGAGCCTTATTTGGCATCGTTTTTGCGCTGCTTGCCGCGTTTGTGCGGGTGGTGGACTCGTTGCTTGCCCCGCTTGTCGCGGCAATTGCTGTGGTTCCCATCGTTGCGCTGGCGCCAATTCTTTACTCCATGTTCGGGGCGAACAGTGAGCTCAGCCGGCAGATCATTGCGGCCATCGCCGTGTTTATCCCGGTGTTCGCCAACACCTTGCGAGGGCTGGGACAAACCCTTCCCGTGCAGCGGGACCTGATGCGCGCCTACGCGGCCACGCCCTGGCAGATCGCACGAGCCGTCACCATTCCTTCGGCGTTGCCGTTCCTCTTTACCGGCCTGCGCATCGCCTCCTCCTTGGCAGTGATCTCCGCACTGATTGCCGAGTACTTCGGCGGTCCGCGCACCGGGATCGGCTCATTCATCACCACTGCGGCCTCCGGCAGCAACTATTCCCGCGCCTGGGCGTATGTGCTCGGCGCAATCCTTCTCGGCCTTATCTTCTACGGCGTGACCCTCGCGCTCGAAACCTACTTTTCCCGGCACCGTCGCCGGTGATCTCCCCTGTTCGCCCGACAAGCGTCGTACGAACCGCTCAGAGAACCACCAACGCATTTCGAGAGGAAACGAAACATGAAACACAGCAAACGCGTGTCCATGGGGTTGGGCGCCCTGGTGGCGACATCCGCCCTCCTTCTTGCCGGGTGTAGTGCGGATGGGGGAGACACCGACACCGCCGACGGTGGGGAGAACCTCACCCCCATCAAACTGCAGCTGCAGTGGACGACTCAGGCACAGTTCGCCGGATACTACGCGGCGATAGAGCAGGGATATTTTGAGGAAGAAGGCCTCGACGTTGAAGTTCTCACCAGCGGTGGCGACATTGTTCCGCAGGACGCTCTAGCAGCAGGAGATGTTGACTACGCCATCGCCTGGGTTCCCAAAGTTCTGGGATCCATCGAGAACGGTGCAAACATCACCAACGTCGCGCAGATCTTTGAACGCTCCGCAACGCTTCAGGTTGCCTTCGCGGACAGTGGCATCGAAACCGTAGACGACCTCGCCGGGAAAACAATCGGCAGTTGGGGATTCGGGAACGAGTGGGAACTCTACGCGGGCCTGAACCAAGCCGGAATTACCGACGACGTTGAAGTGGTGACGCAGGCATTCGATATGACGGCGCTGTTGGCCGGGGACATCGATGCAGCCCAGGCCATGACATACAACGAGTACGCGCAGCTGCTCGAAGCGGTCAACCCCGACACCGGTGAGCTCTACACCCCCGAGGACTTCACCGTCATCGACTGGAACGAAGTGGGCACCTCCATGCTCCAGGACGCCATCTGGGCCGACGCGGAACGGCTCGAAAGTGACGAGGAGTACGCGGCCACCACCGTCAGCTTCCTCAAAGCGGCCATCAAGGGCTGGGTCTACGCCAGGGACAACCCCGAGGAGGCTGCGGCGCTCGTGACCGAAGCTGGCTCAACGTTGGGTGAATCCCACCAGCTGTGGATGACCAACGAGGTCAACAAACTCATCTGGCCTTCCGGTTCGAAGATCGGCATGATCGACGAAACGGCATGGGACAGCACCGTGGCAATGGCACTGGAAACCAGCAACGAAACTGGCGCAACCATCATTACGGAAGAACCCCCTGCTTCAGCCTACTCCAACGAATACATTGAAGAGGCGCTCACCGAACTCGAAGAAGAAGGGGTGGATGTCACGGGCGCTGACTTCACTCCGATCGAAGTCACTCTGAACGAGGGCGGCAACTAACACCTGCACCATCCACCGCATCACACATCGTGCAGGCGGGGACCGGGACCATCCCTGGTCTCCGCCTAGTACTCAAAGGAAACTGATGAACGACCTGAACCCTGCCGACGGGCAGCGCGCATACGACCTCGACCGAGCCCATGTGTTCCACTCCTGGAGCGCTCAGGGTTCTCTTCACCCCTTTGTTGTCGCCGGGGGATCTGGAAGTACCATCTGGGACTTCGACGGAAACCGGTACCTCGACTTCTCCAGTCAACTGGTTAATACCAATATCGGTCACCAGCATCCCGCTGTGGTCAACGCCATCAAGGCGCAGGCGGACATCCTCACCACCGTCGCTCCCGCCCACGCCAACCTGGTTCGTGGGGAAGCAGCGCAGCGCATCCTCGCTCTCGCCGGTCCTCGCTTCGGCCGGGTGTTCTTCACCAACGGTGGTGCAGACGCGAACGAGAACGCCATCCGAATGGCCCGACTGAGCACCGGGCGCGACAAAGTGCTCTCCACCTACCGCAGCTATCACGGCAACACGGGCGCGGCGATCGTGGCCACCGGCGACTGGCGCCGTATCCCCAACGAGTATTCGCGCGGTCATGCCCATTTTTTTGGCCCGTTCGCTTTCCGTTCGGAATTCTGGTCGGACTCACCCGAACAGGAAAGCGAGCGCGCACTCACCCACCTGGAGAGAGTCATCCAGTCGGAGGGTGCCTCCTCCATCGCCGCGATCCTGATGGAAACCATCCCCGGCACCGCCGGTGTGCTTATTCCTCCACCCGGCTACCTTCAGGGGGTGCGGGCTTTGGCAGACAAATACGGCATTGTGTTGATCTTCGACGAAGTAATGTGTGGATTTGGGCGCACAGGGCACTGGTTCGCGTTCCAAGGGTTTGACGGCGACGGCGATGTCACCCCCGACCTCATCACCTTCGCCAAGGGAGTGAACTCCGGGTACGTGCCAGCTGGCGGTGTCATCATGTCCGAGTCCATCAGCAATGTGTTCGAGGACCAGGTGTTCCCCGGCGGATTGACCTACTCCGGTCACCCGCTGGCCATGGCCGCCATTGTGGGAGCACTCGATGCAATGGCCGAGGAAGGCATTGTCGACAACGCCGCCATGATCGGCCGGGACCACCTCGCTCCCGGTCTTGCCGCACTCGCGGCGAAACACCCGCTTATCGGCGAGGTGCGCGGGGTCGGTGTGTTCTGGGCACTGGACTTGGTCAGCGACCCACACACCCGTGAGCCGCTCTCTGCTGCCGCGGTGGCGCAGCTGAAAACAGAGCTGTTGGCGCGAGGGTTGATGCCTTTCGTGGCAGACAACCGGATTCACGTGGTGCCACCGTGCGTTGTTACACCCGACGAGGTGGCATCCGCCCTGGAAATCTACGACGCCGCGTTCACCGCGGTGGAGTCCCGCTGAAATACTCGCCACGGTTTCGCCCGGAACCCACTGATTAGGGTCGAAACGTGCGGTATACCTGCGAACTGACGTAAGATAGACGGTTGTGTCTAACTTCACCCCCACCCCCTTCACCCTTCCGGTGTACGACCTTGTGCACCGTGCGGGCGAGATGCGCGAGCGCTCGCTCGACATCGTTGTGCCCGAAGGGTTCGGCAACGCGGTAATCGGTGTGCGCGAAGGCGCCCCCATGCACCTCGAAACACGCCTGGAGTCCCTCCACGACGGCATTCTCGCCACCGGAACCGTTGATGTAACGGTCGAGGGAGAGTGCGTTCGCTGCCTGATCGACGTCGAGGTGCCTGTCGAAGTCGATTTCGCCGAGCTTTTCGCGTATTCTGTCGACGAAGCTTTTGATTACAACGTTTCCGACGATCATGTGGATCTGGAACCGTTGGTCAGGGATGCGGTGGTGTTGTCACTCCCGTTTCAACCGGTCTGTCAAGAAGATTGCCTCGGCCTGTGCCCGCAGTGTGGGGTACGGCTTCTCGACAACCCGGGTCATGCGCACGAAGAACCCATCGATCCTCGATGGTCAGCTCTTGCCGGACTCGATGGCCTGACCGAGGCCTCCACCCCAGACGTCGATGGACCTGCGAGCAGCAGTTCCACGGAAGAAAAGAGATAACCATGGCAGTCCCGAAGCGCAAAATGTCCCGTGCGTCCACCCGTATGCGCCGCGCGCAGTGGAAGGCCACCGCGCCGACCCTGGTGAAGACCGTTGAGAACGGCAAGACCACGTACAGCCTCCCGCACCGCGCGAAGGTTGTCGAAGACTCCACCGGCGCACCCCTGTACATGGAGTACAAGGGCCGCAAGGTCGCGGACGTATAGTCCCCTCCGAACTTTCAAATCGGCCCGTGTCTGGAACTGAAGCCAGCCGGGCCGATTTGGCGCGCGCTCTCGGTGTCAACGTCAGCCCTGCCCTTCTAGAGCAGGCGCTCACCCACCGATCTTTTGCCTACGAAAACGGCGGCATCCCGCACAATGAGCGACTCGAATTCTTGGGCGACTCCATTTTGGGCCAAGCCGTTACCGTGATGCTTTATAGCGAGAACCCGGATCTTGACGAGGGGGAGCTCGCGAAGAGGCGCGCCAGTTTGGTGTCAAGTCTCGCTCTGGCTGAGGTCGCCCGCACCATTGAGCTGGGTCGCCATATTCGACTCGGTCGTGGGGAGATCCTCACGGGCGGTCACGACAAGTCGTCCATTCTCGCCGACACGGTCGAAGCAGTCATTGGTGCCGTCTACTTGGACGCGGGTCAAGAGCAGGCCACAGCGTTTGTGTTGCGCCTCATCCGCCCGCTGCTTGCAAACCCGGAGCGATTCGGCGCAGCCATGGACCCCAAAACGAGTTTCCAGGAACTCGCCGCGAAACTGGGCACCGACATTCCCGTCTACACGGTGTCTGAAGCCGGGCCCGACCACTCCAAGCGGTTTACCGCCACAGTGTCACTCGGTGGCACGCCCATTGCTTCCGGTGCGGGAACGAGCAAAAAGCACGCCGAAATGGCCGCAGCTCTTGAGGCGTGGACAATCCTCCACCCCACCCAGCAGTAACGTCATGCCCGAACTGCCAGAGGTCGAAGTCGTCCGGGCGGGTCTTGCCCCCGCCGTGACCGGCTCCCAGGTGACCTCCGTGACGGTGTTCGACGAGCGCTCTTTGCGCCGCCATCCGGGACCGGCCGAAGACTTCATCGACCGTCTCACCGGAGCAACCCTCGTTGGGGCCTCCCGTCGCGGCAAGTTTCTCTGGTTGCCCATCACAGTTGACGTGCTGGCCGGGCCGGAGGCATCCGCCGTTCGAAGCTCTGATGCTTTGGTAGTGCACCTCGGAATGAGCGGGCAAGTGCTGCTGCGCGACCGTGAAACCAACGACCGTCTGACCCGCATTCGGCTTGACATCGAGCACCCCGAACATGGCCCGTTGCGTCTCAACTTTGTTGACCAGCGCATTTTCGGCTCGATGGCGCTCGACACTCTTCGCTCAACGGCGGATGCCACAGCCGAACGGGTACCGAGCCAGGTGGCGCACATTGCGCGCGATCCGCTTGACCCTCTCTTCGATGACGCAGCGTTTCTGGCCCGTCTACGCCGCCGCAACACCGGAATCAAACGGGCCATGCTCGACCAAACCCTGATCAGCGGCATCGGCAACATCTACGCCGACGAATCGCTGTGGGCAGCGCGAATTCACTACGACCAACCTGCCGCAACTCTTAGCCGACCTCGCGCCAAGCTCCTTCTGGCCGAAGTGCGTCTGGTCCTGGCCAAAGCCCTCGGCGAGGGTGGCACCAGCTTCGACGCACAATACGTCAATGTCAACGGAGCCTCCGGCTACTTCTCCCACTCCCTCAACGTCTACGGGCAGCAGGGCAAAAACTGCCCGCGCTGTTCCCGCATCATTGTGCGCGAATCCTTTATGAACCGCGGATCACACCTGTGCCCGTTCTGCCAACGCCTCCGTTTGGTATAACCCGGCCTGATATGGACCTGCCTGATGTGACCACCGTGAGGTCACACCAAATCTTTGCGCCACGCCCCCTCGTAGGCGACGGGCACAAACCCCACCGCCTCATTCACGCTCAACATGGGCCGATTTTCCTCCGCATTGAACGTGATCACTGACGGGTGCCCTGGAGAGACCCGCTGGAGGTGGGCCAAATTGGCCAGCTTTAGCAGCATCCCCAAGCGATGCCCACGGTGGTCCCGCAACACGAGGGTGTCATCCTGCATCACCGCACGGGACGTCTCTGCCGGCACAGACAACACCGAGAAACCGACCAACGAAGCGGATGCCACATGCTCGGCTGCCACGGTCAAAAATGCTCGAGGCGAGGACTGTTCCCGCTCCTCGTCCGCAATCAAACGCTCGACGCTCCACACGTCCTCTGGCTCTTCCAAACCTGCGCTGGGCGCGTCTGTGCTCATCCGGGTCAGCAACCGTGCCATGTCATCCCGCCACTTCGCAGGGGTGAAGTCTCTCCAATAGTGCAGCCGGTACGCCTCGCCCGACCGGGCCTGCGCATCGGCGAGCTGGCGCTTCAGATCCTCCATCTCGAGGGGAAGAGGCAGTCGGCTCACCCGCTCCACTTGCTCGAGCCGAAACCCACGTTGGGTAAGGAAGCGCACCTCCGCGTTTTCAAGTGGCACAGAGCCAAACCCCGTCGGCGATGGCAACCGTTCCCCTGGAGCGTCCGGCGACACGGTGTACACAAGCAGACGTGGACGGTTCTGCTCACGGGCAAGGGTTTCGACAAACTCGGCCAGCGCGGTTCCCATCCCACGGTGGCGAAACTCGGGGTGTACCGCAACACTCACCCAGGCGGCATCCATACCCTCATTCCTGCGGGTCTCAAAGGTGCCCCGCGCGAGCAGGCGGCCGTTTTGAAACAGCCCAAACATGCGCGCGGGAGCGTGCTCGTTGTCTTGCCACCCCGGTAGCAGTTCCGCGGCACCGTAGCTGAGCTCGTTTGACCCATAGCCGTGAGCCTCAACCAGGTTCCGCAGCTCAACGGCCGCTAGAAAATCGGCAGCCTCGGGGGAGTTCACGGTGGGTGGGATGGTAATTTCGCGAATGCTGTAATCAGCCATGGCCAGATATCTTTCGGAACGGTGCGGAACTCGTGGCCACCCCAATCCGGGCAGCCGACCAGCCTATAGCCCCGCCAGCCCAGGAAGCGAGCCACCACCTGTTTTCGCTCGCGGCCGCGCTATCCCAACGATGTCGGGGGAGTGCAGTACCTTGGAGCCAGAGTTTCGGCTAGGAGGGCAGCGACAGAGTGTATTTGAAGAGCCTCACCCTCAAGGGCTTCAAGTCGTTCGCCCAACCGACAACCTTCGCGTTCGAGCAGGGTGTTACCTGCGTGGTTGGCCCCAACGGCTCAGGTAAAAGCAACGTTGTCGACGCTCTGGCCTGGGTGATGGGGGAGCAGGGAGCGAAGACCCTCCGAGGCGGCAAGATGGAAGATGTAATCTTCGCCGGAACCTCCACCCGCGGTCCACTCGGTCGAGCCGAAGTGATTCTGACCATCGACAACTCCGATGGTGCACTGCCCATCGACTACTCCGAAGTAACCATCAGCCGAACGCTCTTCCGCAATGGAGGAAGCGACTATGCGATCAACGGTAAAAACTGTCGACTTCTGGACGTGCAAGAGCTACTCAGCGACTCCGGCCTCGGCCGCGAAATGCACGTCATTGTTGGACAGGGTCAGCTTGACGCTGTTCTGCACGCGAGCCCCGAAGATCGGCGCGGTTTCATCGAAGAAGCCGCGGGCATTCTCAAGCATCGCCGCCGCAAAGAGAAAACCCTCCGCAAGCTCGACGCGATGCAGGCTAATCTCACCCGCCTCAGCGATCTGGCCGGAGAGATTCGTCGCCAGCTCAAACCCTTGGGGCACCAGGCGGAAATCGCCCGCGAAGCGCAAACAATAGCCGCAATCGTTCGAGACGCAAAGGCTCGCATTCTTGCCGAAGAAGTTGTGGAACTCCGAGACACACTTGCTGTGCAGGGGCATAGCGAGGCTGAACGAAAAGCGGAACGAATCCTATTGCAAGAGCAACTGGACGAGGCAAAAGGCCGAGCAGCGAAACTCGAGCAGCTTCAACTCGGCGACGCCGTGGATGAGGCACGCCGTACGGCGTTTGGCCTTGAATCCGTGCACGAACGCCTCCGCAATCTCTACAACCTCGCTGGCCAACGTCGATCGCTATTGGGATCCTCAGAATCCAGCGCCGAGGTGGCGGTGGGGGTGACACCCCAGATGATTGGCGACGCGAAGGATGAAGCAGAGCGACTCACCCGATCCATCGGCGCCGCCGAGGAGGCCTGGCGAAATGCCCAACAGGCCACTGTGCGTGCACGGGCCCAGCTTGATGGTCTCGACGACGAGATTGCCTTCCAGTCTTCCCTCATCTCCCAACACGACCTCGAAATCTCCAAACTCACCGGTCAGGCCGACACCGCTGCATCCCGTCTTGCTGCCGTGCGGGGAGAAGTTCTCCGTCAACAAAACGCCCTTGACTCGGCTACCACCCGGCGATCCGCCGCCGAGCGCAACCTAGTCGACGCCGAGGAGCAAGCGACCCTTGGAGAGGGTACCGACACCACGCTCGACGCGGCCTACCAGCAGGCACAATCCGAAGTGGTCTCCGCTGAGGCAACCATCGACACCGTCCGTGAGCAACTGCACACCCTCGAACGGGAAAAAGACGCCCTCAGCGCTCGAGCCAGTGCACTGTCCCTCGCCCTCGATCAAAAAGACGGCTCCAGCGCCCTCATCGACTCTCGCAGGGACGGAATCCGCGGACTCGTCGCAGAACACATTCAGGTTCGAAGCGGCT
>DASYMY010000006.1:0-5405 GCA_036008825.1 Glaciihabitans sp. | reverse complement strand
TTTGAACATGTGGTGCCCTCCGTCATGGCCAATATTAGGGCGGTCAAGGGTACGCGCAGTGATCATCGGCGCCCGGCCGAGTACGCAGGTTTAGGTTCTTTCAGACTAGTGAAGGTATCGTCGTTACTCGTGCACGTACTTAGCGTCAGCTCCCTCAAGGGGGGCGTAGGGAAGACTACGGTGACGCTTGGGCTTGCGTCCGCAGCGTTTGCCAAGGGTTTGCGCACGCTTGTCGTCGATTTGGACCCCCAATCTGATGCCTCAACTGGCATGGATATCAAAGTGGCTGGTCATCTCAACATCGCCGACGTGCTGGCCTCGCCCAAAGAAAAAACTGTGCGGGCCGCAATTGTGCCCAGCGGATGGACCAAGGGCCGCCCAGGCAAGATCGACGTTTTGATCGGATCTCCCTCCGCCATCAACTTCGACGGCCCCCACCCGAGCATTCGCGACATTTGGAAGCTCGAAGAAGCCCTCGCCAACGTTGAGTCCGACTACGACCTCGTGCTCATCGACTGTGCGCCCTCGCTCAACGCACTGACCCGCACCGCGTGGGCCGCCAGTGACCGTGTGACGGTTATCACCGAGCCTGGCCTGTTCTCCGTCGCAGCAGCCGACCGCGCACTGCGAGCTATCGAAGAGATCCGTCGCGGGTTGTCGCCTCGCCTCCAGCCTCTCGGAATCATCGTGAACCGCGCCCGCGTGCAGTCCCTCGAGCACCAGTTCCGGATCAAGGAACTGCGCGACATGTTTGGCCCCCTCGTCCTCAGCCCTCAGCTGCCGGAACGCACCTCACTTCAGCAGGCGCAGGGTGCCGCGAAGCCCGTCCACATGTGGCCGGGCGAGAGCGCTCAAGAGATGGCGCGCAACTTCGACCAGCTCCTCGAACGCATTATGCGTACCGCCAAAATTGGTGACTACCGAGAAGCACGCTAAACGCCTCACCGCGGTTAGACCCGAGAGCGTTTCTCGCGCACATCTCACAATTAAGCGGATGTCTGCGACCAATGAGGCGCCCGCACGATGCAGGCACGCCTCAGCAGGCCTCAGACGGTCGTGTGACCGCGTTTGGCGATAGCTACTACCCGCGGCGCGATTTATGACGCGCGGTGAGCTCGACGGGCTGCGAGCTCGTCTGACGGGTCTTCACCTTTAATGGAATCGATCTCCACCAAGCTGGACTCCACCTCGCGGAGCACTTTACCTACAGCAATACCAAAGACACCTTGGCCGCGGCTGACGAGGTCAATCACTTCATCGTTTGAGGTGCACAGGTACACGCTCGCACCGTCGCTCATCAGGGTGGTCTGGGCGAGGTCGCTGATGCCGGCCTCACGCAGCTGGTTTACGGCGACGCGAATCTGCTGAAGCGAGATTCCGGTGTCCAGAAGACGCTTGACCAGTTTGAGAACAAGAATGTCGCGGAACCCGTACAGACGCTGCGAGCCAGAGCCGGCCGCGCCGCGCACCGTGGGCTCAACAAGCTGGGTTCGTGCCCAGTAGTCGAGCTGGCGGTAGCTGATCCCGGCGGCCCGCGCGGCAACAGCGCCGCGGTAGCCAGATGAATCATCGTGGTCAGGCATGCCGTCCGTAAACAAGAGGCCGAGGTCGTAGCGAGACGCCTCACTACGGCTGAGTTCACTCATGGCTTGGCCCTTCACGTGCGGTGTTCGTAAGGTTCACGTTTAAGTTGACACTTACTGTTTGGATAACCCCACGCTACCCACGCACAGGATGCGGAGCAACGACATCCGACGAAAGTGCCCGGCGTGTCGAATTTCGGAGGCGTTATTGCTGAAGTTTTGACAAAGCGGAGCGGATCAGGCTGCTCCGGACGATCTCCAGCTGGCCTGCAATTTCGCGAGCCAGCTCTGCTGCTTTTGCGCGGCTTGACGCATCTTTGCGTCGAGCAACGGGAATTAGTGCACTTTCGATGAGGCCGAGCTCGCGCTCCGCCGCAGCCCGGAATCCGCGTAGGTGACGCGGTTCGATGCCGGAGCGCTGCAGCTCAACAAGCGAACGCAGAACCGACAAGGCATCCTCGCCGAACAGGTCGGCGGGAACGATGAGGGACGCCGAGATAGCGTCATTAAGCAGCATGGTTGTGGCGCCAGCTTCGCGAACCAACTCGTCGCGACCGAGACGTCGTTCGCTTGACAGCATCGACGGCGCCTGCACAGCGCCGCTGGGCAGAACAGGTTGGCGCCCGGCATCGAGCTCGTCGAGGTATCCGCGAATGACCTTGAGAGGCAGGTAGTGGTCGCGCTGCATACCGAGCACAAACCGCAACCGGTCAAGGTCGGCTGTTGAAAACTTGCGATACCCGGACTCAGTGCGAGCGGGTGAAACTAGCTGGCGTTCTTCGAGGAACCGCAACTTCGACGGAGTGAGGTCGGGAAACTCAGGGTTGAGCCGGGCAAGGACTTGCCCAATGCTCAACAGTGATGGCCCGGCGCTCTCGCTGGCCTGGGCTGCGGACCGAGCCACTACCGACTGGCCAGATGTGCGAGGTCGACCCGCGACGCGTAGAACGTCAAACGGAACTTGCCGACCTGCACTTCAGAACCGTCGACCAAATCGGCGACGTCGATACGCGAACCATCAAAGTATGTTCCGTTGAGGGACCCGAGGTCCTTTACCTGAAACGAGGTTCCATTGCGCACAAACTCGGCGTGACGGCGTGAGACGGTCACATCGTCGAGAAAAATGTCGGCGTCGGGGTGTCGACCTACCGTGGTGAGGTCGGCGTCCAACAAAAATCGGGCACCAATGTTCGGCCCGCGTCGCACAACGAGCAGCGCGGAACCCGATGGCAGTGCGGCGATCGCTTCATGCTCGCCCGTGGAGACATTGCTGTCGATCGCGGCGAGTTGCGCCCCGAACTCTTTTGTAAAGTTCAGCGTTGTGTCGGTCTGACGAGGCACATTCACGTCGGCATTGCCCGCGTTATCGGAATCAACCATCGGAACCTCCTTTAATCGTCAAGCGTATCTGATTGAACGCCACCATTTGATCAGGGGGTTCGGATAACCCGAACCGTTTGGATCAGATAAATAATCCCCGCCCACCAGTACAGGAAGGCGCCCCAGATGGCGAAAGACCAGCCTATTGGATTCGTGACCCAGGCGATATCCGCAAACGCTTGCCCGAGCATAATTATGGGCAACGCATAGAACAAAGCAAAGGTTGCGACCTTGCCAAGATGGTGGACGGGCAGCGGACCAAACCCGGAATTGGCCAGGATGATCCCGAGGATCAAAAGCCCAACATCGCGGCCAATGATGATGGCCGCCAGCCACCACGGAAGGATGTCGCGGATTGTGAGACCAATCAGCGCCGCGAAAATAAACAAACGGTCGGCGGCAGGATCAAGCAGCTGGCCAAGACGAGTGATCTGGGCAAAACGCCGCGCAATGACACCGTCCAGGTAGTCGGACACGCTGGAGATAACCAGCACGATGAGCGCTAGAACGTCTTCGCCTGTGATGATCAGCCACAGAAAAACGGGCACAAGCCCCAGCCGAATAAAGCTCAGGACGTTCGGAACTGTCCACACCCGGTCGCTGATGACGCTGTCGTCCTTCACACTGCCCGAGTCTAGCCAGCTACCACCGCCGCGCCACGATAACCCCAAAAAAGGGGGCGGGCCGCGCTACTGACATCCGCGTAGGGTGAAGAAGAACTTCATTTCGGTCACGCATCTCGTTCCAAACTGACGAATTGTAGGCTGACGTGCAACGACGCACCTTTTCTCCGAGCGGCAAAGACCACACCCGTGCGGTGATCATTCACTCGCAGCGCGGTGACGAGCTTCCATCCGAAGATCTGACGGCAATCGTCGCAGCGCTCAGGGTCCGGTGTCTGGTTGAGGTGTGGTTGCCCCAAACCGAGCGGTGCGTCAGTGCGGCATTGGCGGAACAGCTCCGCACCAGCGGGATTGCGGTTCGTTTTGTCCCGCTGCCATCGTTGGCCCATCCCGCTCTCGGAAGTGTCGGGTGGGCTGCGCATGTATTGGACGTTCGCCGGCTGAAACACTTTCTCCGTCAGGAACCCTGTGACTTGGTGTATCTCACCGGGCGGGGAAGCGGAGCACTGGCACCCCTCTTGCGGGCGACCGGCCATATGCGTGTCATCCTCCACCTCAAAGGCGACCTCAATGGCGCTGGAGCGCGTGAGATTCAGCGATTGGCGCGATCCTGCGACCACCTCGTTGTCTCAACGCAGCGCACGCGAGAGCTGCTGATTTCCCAGCGCTGGCCCACCGTGACGGTTGTTCCCGATCGGGTGCGCAGCGATGAGGCAGTAGCGCTAACCCGGCGTTACATCGGAGTGGCACGGTGGGCCTCGGGCAGTGGATACCTGGGGCTTCTTCGTGCGTGGAACGCGGCAGGGTGCCCGGGAGTGCTGGAGCTTGTTGGCGGGGATCTGGTGGGAGATTCCACCAACGCACTCCCCACCCTCGTTCGGGCCCTGGTCGCAGACTCCTCTACGGTGCGGGTGAGCTACGACCGAGCCGATCTGGTGCACCGGTTGAGTGCCTTCGACGCGGTGATACTGCCGGCCGAGTTACCCGATTCCTTGCATGCTTTTGCTCAGGCCGTCGTCAGTCGCGGTGTGCCCTGCCTCGTCTCGCGTGGCATCCGCATGGACGAATCGTTTGAGGAGGGAGTCTCTGGCTGGCGGTTTAGCGCAGAAAGCACGCCTGAGCTGGCGGCACTGCTTCGCCGACTCAGTACTGCATCGTTGCGCAACACGAGCGAAGCTTCCCGAATCGCGGCGGATCCGCTGCAGGCGATTGTAGGCGCGGAGCTCGGCAACGTCAGTAGACGAAAATCGGCAACCAATCGCGATTATGCGCATGAACCAGTGCGAGAAATAGCACTAGGTCGAACAAGAGGTGCACGCTCACCACAAATGTGAGGGACTTCGTCAGTTTGAACGTGTAGCCCTGCAGCAAAGCGAACGGGAACGTCAGCAGCGGGCCCCACGACTGGTAGCCGATTTCCCAGAGGAACGAACAGAAGATAACGGCCTGCAGCAGGTTCGCCATCCAGTCGGGGAAGTGGCGGCGGAGCAAAGTGAAGGTGGTGCAGATGAAAAAGAGCTCGTCCCAGATGCCAACTGCGTTCACTCCGATGAACAGACGGACGAAGATACTGGGGTCGGAGGCGTCAGGCCAGTTCTGGTATACACCGGTGCTTATCAGGTAAAAGGGCAAAATGGCGTATCCCAGCAGCACTATCAGGCAGAGGTACATCAACTCGCGGCGCCCCCACCGCTGCCCCGTGCGGATGGGAAACCGGATGACGTGTTCCTTATAAATGAACCGTGAAGTCACGTACGGCACCACAACGGCGAGAGTGAGAACCGCGCCCATTGCCGCCATATGCCCGATGCTGAGGTCG
>DASYMY010000005.1:0-1627 GCA_036008825.1 Glaciihabitans sp. | reverse complement strand
GGCGGCCAGCGGAGTACGACGATTCGGGCCCGGCAATGTGCCAGACGGTTTTGTGGCCGAGGTCAAGCAGGTGCTGGGTAGCCAGACGGGCACCCTCGGTCTGATCGGTATCGACCACCGTGTAACGCGACCCGGCGTCGGAATCGACGATTACAACGGGTAGGCCGGTAGGAACCGTGACGTCGATCCGGTCAAGGATGTGGGCTTCCATAATGATCACAATGCCGTCGACGGCCTGCTCGGTGAGCCGGTTCACGGCCCCCACCACCGCGCCCTGGGTGGGCAGGGCAACGGGGATCAGGGTGATTGAGTACCCGGCGGCCGCCGATGCAGTGGCCACAGCGTCGAGGGTGCGCATATTGCCGAAGCTCGACAGGGTGAACATAATCACGCCGATGGTGCTGAACCGGCCGGACTTCAGGGCTCTCGCCGCGCTATTGGGCCGGTAACCAATCTCGTCCATGGCGGCCAGCACCCGGTCACGGGTTGCCGCATCCACGTTGCTGCGCGCATTCACCACACGGGAGACGGTTTGGGAGGAGACACCAACTAACGCTGCGACATCCGCCATTGATGGTTGACGAGAAGTGCGGGCGGGGCTCGACTGCGCGGTGGACAGCACATCGTCGCTCGTGTCGGCGGTGGCCACGAGTCCTCCCAGTTCGAAATTAATTCGGCGTGTTTACGTAAACATGCTAGCGTGCTCTCACGTCATGTTTACGTAAACATGTCGTCTCCATTCATCGCCCCACACGATTGAGCTAGAGAAAAGAACCATGACGACGTTGTCACCCACCTCCACTCAGGACCGCAGCCCAGGCACTGTCCGCAAACCGCACGTGCAAAAACGTGACTGGACCGGCTGGAAGTTTGTTGGCCCGTTTATGGTCGTTTTTGCCCTCGTGCTGATCGCCCCCGTGGTCTATTCGATCTACCTGAGCTTCTTCAAAGACCAGCTCGTTGGCGGTAACTCATTTGTGGGGTTCGAGAACTACGCGCAGGCACTGAGCGACCCCAAGTTCTGGGAGTCCATGGGCCGCGTCACCCTGTTCTTTGTTGTGCAGGTGCCCATCATGTTGCTGCTGGCACTGTTCGCCGCTCTCGCCATTGACAGTGCACGTCTGCATGCGTCGAGCTTCTTCCGTATCGCAATCTTTTTGCCCTACGCGGTACCGGCCGTTGTCGCCACGCTGATGTGGGGCTTTATGTACGGCACCCAGTTCGGACTGGTCGCCAACCTCAACGACTTCTTCAACATCTCGATCCCGAACCCTCTGGGTGCCAGCTGGGTGCTCGCCTCGATTGGCAACATCGTCACCTGGGAATTTGTCGGCTACAACATGATCCTGTTCTATGCCGCCCTGCGGGTGATCCCCACCGACCTTTACGAAGCGGCCTCGCTCGACGGCGCCAACGCGTTTCGGATCATCCGCAGCATCAAACTGCCGGCGCTGCGCCCCGCCATGGTCATCGGCGGCATCTTCTCGGTGATCGGAAGCTTCCAGCTCTTCAACGAACCGAGCATCCTGCAATCGCTCGCCCCCAACACCATCTCGACCTACTTCACCCCCAACTTGTACGCGTACAACCTCTCGTTCTCCGGCCAGCAATACAACTACTCGGCCAC
>DASYMY010000004.1:0-3730 GCA_036008825.1 Glaciihabitans sp. | reverse complement strand
ATGCAAAACGGCCTGGTGATGGGTTCGATTGGGGTGGGCGGCTCCCCCGCGCAGCGTGCCGAATGGTTGCCGAAGTTTGCGACAGGTGAGCTGTTGGGTTGCTTTGGGCTGACCGAGCCGCTGTCGGGATCCGACTCCGCGCAGGGGCTCCGCACGACAGCAACCCGCGATCCAGAGGACCCGCAGAAGTGGATCCTCAACGGGGAAAAGCGCTGGATTGGCAACGGCACCATTGCTGACGTGGCCATCATCTGGGCCAAAAGCGCCGAAGACGGGCAGGTGAAGGGGTTCATCGTTCCCACATCAACGCCGGGGTTCACCGCGACGAAGATCGAGAACAAGCAGGCGTTGCGCATTGTGCAGAACGCAGACATCGTGCTCGAGAACGTGGTGGTGCCTGAGGAGAACCGGTTGCAGAATGCGAACTCGTTCAGGGAAACCGCCGCGGTGCTGCGCTTGACCCGCGCCGAGGTGGCGTGGGCGGCAGTAGGAAACTCGATTGGCGCCTACGAGGCGGCGGTGAAGTACTCGAAGGAGCGCATCCAGTTTGGGCGCGAGATCGGTGGCCATCAGCTGGTTCAGGATCTTTTGGTGAAGTCACTCGGCAACATCACCGCCTCCATCGGCGTGGTGACCCGAGTCAGCGAGATGCTTGACGAGGGAACCCAGCGGGACGAACACGCGTCACTGGCAAAAGCGTTCACCACCAGCCGTATGCGTGAAACCGTTGCCTGGTGCCGGGAGCTTTTTGGCGGCAACGGCATTGTGCTCGACAACGATGTCATTCGCCATTTCGCCGACGCCGAAGCGATCTATTCGTACGAGGGAACCCGGGAGATGAACACGTTGATCGTCGGTCGGGCGATTACCGGCAAGGCTGCGTTCGTCTGACGCTCAGCGGCAGCGTCGCAGCGAGTGATAGCCACATCAAAGCTGAGACACAGCCATAACCAAGCTGAGACACGGCCATAACCAAGCCGGGAGACGGCCACAAGACGAGGGGGCCGACAATTGTGGGGCGTTCAGACGGCTACCCTAGCCAGATGAGCATTCTGGAACGCCGCGGATTCCTCGTGGGGTTCGGAACCCTCGTCTTTTTCACCGGATTCGCCGCGGACGCATGGCGCAACTCGATCAGTTGGTACGGCTACGGCGCGGTCATCGCAGCCGTCGTCGCCACCTCGGTTGTGTTGATAGTGGTGCACCGACGAGACATCAACTTCATTGCAATCCCTGTTCCGCTCGTTCTGTTTCTGCTGCTGGCGGCGCTGTCGATTTCGTGGTCGTACTATCCGGGCGCATCCGCTATTGGAGTATTTGCTCAGATAATCACCACGCTCGGAGCGCTGACGACCGCGCTGGTGCTCACCCGCTCAGAACTCATTCGGGCAATGGGCTTAGCGCTGCGGATTATTTTGGCGGGCTCACTGCTGTTTGAACTGTGGGTATCGCTGGTGGTTCGAGCTCCCGTCCTGCCGGTGTGGGTGACGCCAGATGACCGGGTGGATCCGCCCAAGCTGCTGTATTGGTCGCGCAACCTCTTATTGGAGGGCGACAAGATTCAGGGCATTGTGGGCTCGTCCTCGCTGCTGGCGATGGCCGCCCTGCTGGGGCTCATTGTGTTTGGGGTGCAGGTGGCGTCAAAGCAGACGCGGATGATCCCCGGAATTTTGTGGATGGCTCTGGCGGTGCTGCTCATTGGCCTCACCGGGTCGGCGACGATCTACCTGGGGCTGGTGGCCGTGGTGGTTGTCCTGGTGGCGATCCTGTTGGTGCGGCGTGCCCGCACCCCTCAGATCCGCCGTACTACGTACGCGTCTATCGCGCTGTCGCTGGTTGTTCTAGTGTCCGGCGCTGTGCTGCTGCGTGGACCGCTGTTGGGTGTTCTGGGCAAAAACGAGACGCTCACGGGCCGACTCGACATCTGGAACGCCGTCATCGCACTGGCACAGGAGCGCCCCGTTGCCGGATGGGGCTGGATCAGTTTCTGGGCGCCATGGGTGGAACCGTTCAACGATCTCGTCACCAAGGCCGGGGTGGTGCAGCTGCACGCACACAACGCCTGGCTCGACATCTGGCTGCAGTTGGGCATCATCGGGCTGGTTGTGTTTGGCATCTTCGTTGCCGCAACCGCCGTGCGGTCGTGGTTGCTGGCCACAGATCGGGTGCGAGTTGTTCCCGGCGACTCCGGATTCTTCGAAGCGAGCTCGTTGTTGGCGCCGCTGCTTCTGACGGCACTGCTGGTGCAGTCGCTCGCTGAGAGCCGGTTGCTGATCGAGGGCGGCTGGATTCTTCTGGTGGTTCTGGCCACCACAACCAAGCTGGGGCTGCTCGGAGCTGAGACCCCACAGAAACTATCGGCTCGGCGTATGGCGTAACTTGTAGAGCGCCATGATCCCGCCACGCCAACATCTCACTGACGCCGCCGTGGCGTTGCTGGGGTCTGCGCGCTTTGGGCGGGCCATCAGCCTGTGCATTGTGGCGACCGCCTACCTCGCGTTCACCGCCAAATCCACCATGGGGTGGCCGGGCCTGATTGGCATTGTTGTCTCGCTGGTTGTTCTCGCCGCCGCGTCGTTAGCCGTTCGCCGACACGAGCTGGAGTGGCAGGGCCTGTTACCCATCTCCCTGCTGGTCTTTGTCGGCTGGAGTGCGTTATCCATTTTTTGGAGCGGATACCAGTGGGCTTCGCTCGGCTCCATCCTGTACCAGATGGCATTCGCGTTCCTCGGTGTGTACGTGGCGTTGACCCGAGACCTGATCCAAATTGTGCGGGCATTCGGCGACGTGTTTCGGGTCATCCTCGGCGCCTCCCTGGTGCTTGAGGTCATGTCGGGCATCATCTTCGACGTACCGTTCCGGTTCCTCAACATTGCCGGAAATCTGGCGTTCGCCGGCCCCATCCAGGGCTTGCTCGGCAGCCGGAACCAGCTCGGCCTCGTTGCACTGCTTGCCCTCGTCACCTTCTTTGTTGAGTGGCGCACCCGGTCGGTGTCCACAACGGCGGCCGGGGCATCGCTGCTCATCGCCGCGCTCACCCTCATCTTCTCGGGCTCCCCCGTCGCTCTGGGCGCCTTTCTGGTCGTCGCCGTAGCCACAGCTGCCCTCTTCGGTTTACGGCGCCTAGAGCCGGGCACACGGCGTGCGTTCCAGTTCGGGCTTCTTGGCGCGGTTGTTGTCTCTGGAATCATCGCCACCCTTGCCCGCAACCAGATCATTGGCTTGCTCAACGCCGGAAGCGAGTTCGAGTACCGCCTGTCGCTGTGGCGCGGGATTTTCACGGTCACCCCCGCCAACACCCTGGAAGGCTTCGGCTGGATCGGCTACTGGCGCCCCACCCTGCCCCCCTTCATCGGCATCGACCCATTCGCGGCCCCGCACCAATCCGCGCTCAACGCCTACCTCGACGTGCTCCTGCAGCTGGGAATTGTCGGGCTCTGCGCCTTCATCGCCTTTGTGGGGCTCGCCCTCGGCCGCTCCTGGATCCTCGCCTCCAACAAACGCAGCGTCGTTTACCTCTGGCCAGCACTGGTGCTTGTTGTGCTGCTGGTGGTCTCCTCCGCCGAAAGCTCGATCCTGGTCGAGTTCGGCTGGTTCACCCTGGTGATCTGCGCCCTCACCGCATCACAAAACCTCAGTTGGCGGATGCGACTACCCGAGAACAGCCAGCTGCCCGACAACTAGGGGCCCGGCGCCTATTTGCCGCGGACCTTGCGCGTCAGATACCCAA
>DASYMY010000003.1:0-3204 GCA_036008825.1 Glaciihabitans sp. | reverse complement strand
CAGGTAGTGCCAACCCTGAACGAACCGCCGACACCAGGTGGTCGACGACATCCGGCCAGACCACCCGAGTTGCTCGCCGTGCAGACTGCGCTCGCCACACAATCACCATCGCGGGCAGTGTCGCACCGATAACTCCAGCTGCCACAACAAGCGCTACCACGGACAGCATCGCCGCGGCCACGGCGGCCAAAGCAACTGCCAGAAGGAGGGACACCACCACAACGGTTGGTACCGCCACTCGCGCCAAACCCGCGAGCACAAGCTGCTCGCGCAGTAGTCGCAGCAAACGATTTTGATGCCGCTTTGTGGTTTCTCGCCGTGGCCAAAGTATTGGAGCAGCGATCAGCAGCACGCCACTTCCAAGGAACAATCCCAACATCACCGCCATTAGGCGCCCCCGGCTAAAACGGATACCGGGTCGAACCCCGCGGCATGAAATTTAGCTGTCTTTGACGGGTACCCGCCGGTAGCCTCGAGGCGGTTCCGGTAAATCGAAAAGATGACGCTGGCCTCAATCGTTGAGCCCGATACCTGACCGCTCGGAGCCAGAATTTCAACCACTCGTCGCTTGCCGGACCGCGCCAATTCGCAGTGCACCACGATGTCGATGCAGCCAGCGACGGTGGGCACCACAAACGAAGAATCAATGTTCCGCCCCGCCAAAAGCGGGAGGGTGGACAGTTTTGCGAGGGCATCTCGTGCACCGTTGGCGTGGATAGAACACATTCCCGGCAATCCCGAGTTCAAAGCTATGAGTAGGTCGAGGGATTCTGCTTCACGCACTTCTCCGACAACCAGGCGGTCGGGCCGCATCCGAAGCGCCTCTTTGATAAGCCGTCGAAGGGTGATCTCGCCCGTGCCTTCGAGGTTCGCACCGCGACACTGCATGGAGACCGTGTCTCGGGCGGTGAGATCAAGTTCGAAGGTCTCCTCGACCGTCACAATCCGCTCGGACGGGCGCGCCACGGAAAGCAGCGCATTGAGCATGGTGGTTTTCCCACTCTGTGTTGCGCCAGAGACCAGGATGTTCTGCCCGCTCAACACACACATTCGGAGGAACTCGGCGGCACGCTGAGGGAGCGAATCCAGCTCAACAAGTTGCTGAAGGTTGCGGATGCGTCGACTGAACTTGCGGATATTTACGGCGTAGTGCCGCCGGGTGACATCGGGGATAACCACATGCAAACGAGACCCGTCGGGGAGAGAGGAATCCACAAAGGGTGAGCTGAGATCAACGCGGCGGCCCGAGGACTGAAGCATCCGCTCCACTAAATCGCGCACTTCCGTGTCGGTGAGCACAAGATTGACTGCCTCGGAGACGCCGTGGCGTGCGACGAAGACTTTAGTGGGCTCGTTTATCCAAATCTCTTCGATGTCGGGGTTGTCGAGGAACGGTTGGAGTGGACCGAATCCGGTCAGGGTGGCAAGGACCTGGCGTGTAGCGGCACCCTCGTCGGGTAGAAGGGGCAATGATCCGCCGAGGGCGCGTTCGCTATAAAGCTTGATCTCGTCACGGACAAAGCGGTCGGCAAGCGTTTTGTCGCGGGACAGATCAACGCCCTCGCGTTGGATGCGCTCTCGCACCCGATCGGTGATGATCGTGACCGCCCGGCTCATGTGCCCAGTGTCGTGGACGGAACGGTCAATAAAGGGAGTTATCCACAGTTTCCTGACACCGTGGACTATCTGAATTCATGGGGATAATGCGCACAATCGGCCAGCGGTCGCTACTGCCGACAACGTTGACGATGCAAGGCGTTGTGCCGAAGAGCCCGAAACTCTCAGCAGCGACACTCACGTCACCCGAAGAGAGTGCGTGTGAATGGCAAATGCGATTACTTTTCGACGTTAGGCGGAGGAAGCCCGAACAACCAGGCTGGGCGCCAGCACTTCGTGACGGTCAACGGAGCGACCTTGCAGGCGCTCAAGAAGCATCTCAACACAAAGTTTGCCGATCGAATCGCTCGGTTGGTCGACGCTTGAAAGACGCGGACGAACGAGCGACGCAAGCGCGGTGTTGTCATACCCGACAACAGCAAGGTCTCCAGGCACATTGAGACCGAGGTCAATCGCCGCATCCATTACTGCCACACCGGTGAGGTCGTTGCTCGCCACCACAGCCGACGGGTGATATGTGCCGGTCAGTAGAGTTCGAATCTGAGCCTCGAGGTCTTGCTGGTCCGCAGCCGAGACCACTATTGGTCGCTCGGAGACGGCGCGCATCGCTGCGTCAAACCCGGCGCGACGGGCCACAGCCGCCGGACGACTCGACGCCGTTACGAAAGCAATCTGGCGATGGCCCCCGTCGAGAAGGTGACTAGTGGCAGCGAATGCTCCAGCCTCATCATTGCTTGTAACAGTGTCGATTCCAGCGATCACCTCAGGCATACGTCCCACCACCACAATAGGTAAACGCCGTGCGGCCGATGAAAGTACTTGGGGATCGACTCGTGAGCTCACTACAACGATGCCGTCAACATTGAGCCCGATGAGGTCATCAACTCGAGCCGCCAGTCGACCTGCGTCGCGTCGGCCCTGCGCGATGAGGACTCCGAAGCCCGCGTTCTCCGCCGCCGCTTCAATACCGCTAAGGATTTCGGTGTAGTAGGCGTTACCAAAATCGGTGGTGATTGCACCAAAGAGAGCGGTCCGACCCTGCACAAGCGAGCGGGCAAGCCGATTCGATCGGTAGCCGAGACGGTCCGCTACGCCGGTAATACGGGTGCGGGTGGCCTCACTCACGCCAGCATCGCCACGAAGGGCCAACGAGACCAGTGACTTGGAGACCCCGGCGGCTATAGCTACATCGACGATGGTAGGGCGGTGAGTGTCGAAGGTAGCCACAGGATCAGTATGTCAGCTACTGGAACGTTCCAGCCACGTTTACCGGGATGGTTCTGCTTCGTCGCCTGCCGTTCACCAACGGCTCATAACTTCGCAACCACGACTTCCATACCTCCTTCCATTCCCTCCCGGCTGCAGCAGCGGCCGGTTGGCCTTTTGCTCGACTTCGGAGGTGTGCTGTTTCAGACAACAAAGCTCCCCTTCGGACGAGTTGCGGCGGCCGAAATGCTCAGCGATGTGCTGGGCCAGGCGGGGCACGATGTAACTGCCGAACGAATGCATGTCTCATTGGACGCCGGACTTCGAGCTCTGAAGGATTGGAAAAACTCGGCCGGACGCCGTCGTGAGCCAGCCGAATTG
>DASYMY010000002.1:0-6133 GCA_036008825.1 Glaciihabitans sp. | reverse complement strand
TCACTGTTCATGGGCAAACTATCCCGATGCGTGCCCGCACAGCGACCGCGGAGGAAAAAGCAGAGTTGTGGCCCCAGATTGTGGCCGCTTATCGGGGGTATGCGCAGTATCAGACGAAAACCAGTCGGGATATTCCGGTGGTGATCTGCCAGCCGCGCGCTGGGACATCCGCTTAGATCGATGGGTGTTACCGCACAGGTCTGTTAGAGAAAAAGGTGGCGGGCGAGGGCCAGCAGGGCTCCCGCGATCAGGTAGGGACCAAACGCGAGGTGGGCCGTTTTGGATCGACCGAGCACAAGGAGGATGATCGCGACGACGGCGCCGAGAAGGAATCCGAGTATTGGTCCAGCGATGGCAGTGTCGATACTGGCCCAGCCGAGCACGAGCGCGAGTAGTGCGCCCAGTTTGACGTCGCCTCCGCCGAGGCTGCCCCAGAAGGCCATAGCCGAATAAAGCGCGAAGGTGAGAGCTGCGGTGATCACGGCCCGCAGGACGGCGGTGGGATCTGACGTGGCGATCCAGTGCATCGCGAGCAGGCAGAGCACCACCGCATACGAGGGGAACATCAGCCAGTTCGGCAAGAAATGGCTACGCCAGTCGATGATCGCCAGCCATACGCCCACCACGGTGAGATACCCCACCGCGATAAGGAACGGCGAGAAAGGAGCTGCGGGAAGGGCGAGTGTGAGAATCCCCAGCCCCACGCTCACCACACCGAGCACCGCGAGGAGGCGCGAGCCGAGAACGGTTCGCGGGGGAAGTGCTGTGGCGGTGCTGCCCGGTGTTTCGGTCACCGCGTTGGGCGGGCCAAGGCCTCGTTGCGCACCTCGTCGATCAGGTCGCGGGTTTCTTCGTCAAGCTCGTCGCTGAGGGCAGCGAGCTGGCGGTTGAGGCGGGCAACCACTTCTTCGAATTGGTCGAAGTCGTGAGCGGTTGCCTCCACCCGTAAGCGGTCCCGTACCGGAATTTCGCTGAACGGGTCAACTCGTTCGCCGATAAGAGCTGCGATTCGGGCGGTGTGGATGTCTCCCGAGGCCAACGAGCGAGTAGACAGTTCGTGCGCAGCATCCACAACGGAGGCGATCATTTCTTCGCGCAGCGGAGTGGAGAAGGTGTGCGCGAGGGACGCTGCGGGGTCGAAGGCGCGAGCATCAATGAGCTTGAGTGCGCCGACCAGATTCTCGGTGGAAGTCTCAGCCAGCGGGTAGCGCACCAGGGCTTCCCACTTGCCCCACATGATGCGCAGGGCGGTGTCCTCTGCGGAGGGAGTGGGGGTCGCGCGAGGGCGTTCGCGGGTTTCTTCGTCGATCTCGGCAATTTCGGTGAGCGCACGGGAGGGTGCCGCTGCGGCGGCGAGGCTGGCAAGCAGCTGGTGGTACGCGACCCCACCCACCATCTGTGCAGACACCGTTACGCCGCCAGGGGTGAGGGTTGCGCTGCCCGTCTCGTCAACACGAAGGTGGGCGTCGCCGGTGACGGTTTCTGTGACCAGAACCATCACCGAGCGGGGCATCCTGAGGAGCACATCCGCAATCTCACGTTGTTCCACCTCAGAGATGGGGCTAGCCAGTACAACAACCTCGCACAGGGTGTCTTCCGTTGCGAACGGGCGGCCGCGCAAAGTGTCTTCGGAGAACGCGGCATCCTGTGCGGGAGACCCGCTCAGAACATCGGCGCGTTCCCGCAATGCCGTGACGAGTTCGGCGACGGTATCGGTGTCGTGCAACCCAGACGCGCCGAGAGCCTCGGCGAACTCCGGGGCGGCGCCGAGCGACCAGACGCGTGAACCGGCCGCCCACTTTCCGCCCACCAGTTCCAACGTCATTGCCCGAAGAATGGCCGCCGTGGTGTCGGCGGCACCGGTAACGACGAGGGTTGCGAAGTGCTCAAGGTTCACTAGCACATGCGCTCCGCTGTCATCGTGGCCGAGCGTGACTAACGCAGGGAACGGCGAGACGGGGGCGGCCGGATGGGATCCAACAGCCAGGCTGTGCACAGACCAGATGGTGTGTTCGGCGTTGTCAGCGGTAAACGGGGTACCCAGCTCGGTGGCTTCCGCAAAGTGCAGCGAGACTGTTTCGTCGAGGTAACTCACCAGTGCAAGAGGCATCAAGCGTGCGGGAACGGCCGCGGCAGCGATCCGCACGGCCTGATCGATGAGCTGAAGCCCGTGCGCGTCGGCGATGGTGCGCAACGACCACTCGGTGTCAGTGCCCGAAGAAGACACCACAACACGCTGCCCCAGGGTTCGACGTTTGCGTTGTTGTGCACGTCGAACGCCAAGGAGTCCCAGCAGGCTTGCGGCCAGCATCGAGCTGATACCACCAGCAGTGGCAACAGGACTGTCTGCCACGGCGGCCACAAAATCCGTCTCGTCCGGAGTCGATGTGTTGGCCACATCACCCGCACTTTGTAGAACCTCAAATGCAGCAGCGGATGCCACATCGGAGCTGGCCGAGACTGCCCCGGCATCCTCCGGCGGTGCCTCGACGGGAGCTGTGGGTGCGGCGGCCTGAGGAACAACAACGTTCCACCCCGGCAGGATCAGGTCGGGGTTGCTGAGTTGCTGCCCATCGGCTTGCACGGCAGCACGAGATGCTTCAAATAGTTCGGGGTATCGGTCGCCGGACCCCAATTGGGCTTCTGCAATGCCCCAGAGGGTGTCGCCGGCAACAACGGTCACCGCGACGGGAGCGGGAGTTTCGGCTGCCGCAACCTCAGCTGCGGGCGCCGCATCACTGGGAGCCGCTGCGGCATCGGCGGGCAGCACGAGCGTCCAGCCCGGGGCGATCCAGTGGCTGTCCGGCGTGAGCGCGCCGCCATCCTCTTGGACCACGTTGTAGTTCAACTGGGCAATCTCCGTGTACCGCTTACCGTCACCCAGCTGGTCCTGAGCGATGGTCCATAGGGTGTCCCCCGCTTGTGTCTCGTACCGGGGGGCGTCGGAGTCGACGGCGTCGACTGCCTGCGCTGTGGCATCCGCAATCTGTTCATCGGCGGTGGTGCTGGCCGTGTTTGCGGTGCTCCCAGCAGCATCTTGGCTGGCCGAGTATGGTGCGGGGGCGTCCGCGACGGCCGCTGACGCGGTGCCGGTGAATGCCGTAAACATGATGATGATGGTGCCGAGCAGTGCCGCGGCGGTGCGCTGTTGAACGTGTAAGCCGGGAATTCTCGGCGGTTCAAGGCCACGAACGATTGATGGCAGCACGGTCAGAACCGAGATGGCGAAGGTGAGCCAAGCAATCCAGGCGATGATCGGCAGCAGGGTTCCGAGCAGGAACTCTCCGCCATAGTCGGGTTGGGTCAGCGCTTGCTGGAGTTGCTCACCGCTCGGGATGGGGTTGCCAGCGACGAGCATCAAAACGGCGGGAATCCCGATGAGAAGCGCCGCCAAAACGATGAGCGATCCGATACCTGCGAGGAATCTTTTCACGACTGAACCTTCATTCGATTAGTTGCCCACGTTGACCGACTGCAGTTCGCGAACCTCAATGGTGCTCTCGCTAACTGTGGTGACGTTCTGGGTTCCGGTCTGTCCTGCAGCGTTCCAGGTGACAGTCCATTGGCTGGTTGCCGTGATGGGGTAGCGCCCGCCCGGCTGCCCTGCGGAGGTCTGCGCGTAGAGGTGGCCGCAGGTGGGTGAGGTGGTGAACCCGAGGTTGGCGTTGTACGGAGTTCCGCCGGACGCGCAGGTGACCGTTGTACCGTCACCCATATTCCAGAGGACGGATGACACTGATGCTGAGGCCGTCACGCTGACGCCTCCGCGGGTTTCAGTGCGTTCGTAAGGCCCGAAGTTTGTTTCGGTGGGGTTGCTTGCCCACATCCAGATGGGAACACCGACGTAGGTGCGCGAGCCGGGAACGTTTGGGTTCGGGGCGAGACCCACCTCAATACCAGTTAGCTCAAACGAGGCGATCAGCTCCTGCGCAGCCTGCGCCGGGGAGTAGGCGATGATTCCGGGGGGCGGATCTACGGAGTAGAACCGTGTTGTGTCCACTGATCCGCAACCGAGTATGGGGCTGCAGTTGTCATTTTCATCGGAGAGGTCGGTGTAGACCTTGCAGAGGTACCAGGCGCCGGGGAGCATCGGAGTCTGGGGATCCTGGTCGGGATCCAGGCTCACATAGCACTGGCGGCTGTTGCTCCACCAGTCTGCCGCGGTCACCGAGCAAGAGACCTCAACGCCCGCTTTGAGACACTGAACAGGGCCGGGAGTAAAAGGTCCTGGTCCATCCACTCCACCTCCTCCGCCCGGGCCGGAGCCGGGGGTACCTGGGATTTCGACCTCGAAATCGCAGTTGACCGAGAAAGGGTTCTCTGCGCACGGGTTCCCACCAGGACCGACTGCGGCTATGGCAGGCAGCGGGGCGATCAGGAGCCCCGCGACGAGTGCTATCAGTGCGCCCAACGACGCCACAAAACGCATCAGCACGCCTCCTCAATGGCCGTTACCGATGTGGCTTTCCAGCTTTCAGAATCTGGGTCGTAATTGACCGTTACGTCGACAAGAAACGCCTTGGCTCCCTGGCGCTCGAACGGCACACCGTCCTTGGTGGCCGAGCGGTTGTTGTCGTCGAAGCACACGATGACACCGGCAGACCCAAAGGGAATCGGCACATCGTTGAGGACACGGGTGGATGCTCGCGCTTCACGCACAGTGGCTTCCACAGCGCCGGTGTAGACCAGGTTTTGGGCATCTTCACTCGCTTTGGCAGCGATAGTGCTGGACAGTAACGGGTCCGTGGCGTATTGCTCGATGGTCTGAACGTCGGGACCGCCAGCGAAGTTGATGGCGTTGAGCTGATCGAAGTATCCGTTTACGGCATCCGTCGCGGCGTCGATGGCCTCGTCTTCGGTCTCGGGGGCAGCACTGGTCACCGGCTCTGCGGTGGGCTCAGCCGGCTGGGCGGGGGTCGCAGACTGTGTGGGTGAGGTAGAAGACCCCGAGGAATCTGATTCGTCTGGGCTGCATCCAACGAGGACAAAACTGGCAGCTACGGCGAGACCAAGTAGTGCGGACGCTCGTCGGCGACGTGGACTCGTCAAAAATGTGGGTGTTTCCATCGTGATTTCCTATCCATCAATCAGTCGGGCTGAGGCCGTGCCGGAGCCGACGAGGGTGTTGATGCCGATAATGCTGAGGAACACCGTGGGGTACTCCTCGGTGACGGTCACGGTAATGGTGTTGCCGTCCACGGTCGCGGTGCCGTTGACACCGGCCGCCGTGAGGTAGGACAGGGCCGAAGCTTGCGCTTGTGCACCATCGAGTTGAAGGCTTCCGGTAGCGATTGCCGCTCCGGTTAGAGAGTTCGCGCCGACCCGAGCGGCGGACTGCGCGATTTGGTTGGCGCGGTCGCCGGCCTGAATCTTGCCGGAGCCGTCCACCACAATCCCCACAAAAAGCAAAAAAGCGACAACAAGGATGAGCAGCGGGAGTGTGATGTTGCCACGTTCGGATGCCAGGCTCTGGGACATCCGCCTCCGTATGGTGTTCATGGATGAGGCCATCATGGTCGTTGCCGATACGGGTCTACGGGACTGCTGGCGGAGCGTTCAAGCTCCACACTTCCGGGAAGGCCCGGCAGCCCGGAGTCAGACAAATTCACGCGGCAGGTCAGGGTTGCTTCGACGGTTCCGGTGGTGCCGAGGGCCTGGTTGAAGCCAAGCGTGTTGACCTGCACAATGCGGTCGATACAGGTCACCCCGTTGCTGTTGAGGGAGAAGTTCGCCGCGTTCTCCCCCGCCGATTGCGCGGTAGCAGCCGTACGGGCAAGGGTTGCCTCTCGTGCAGCCGCATACGCTGCACTTTGCACGGCGTTTCCGGCGAGGGCGAGACGACCGCCCACCACCAGCAAGCCGATAAAGAGCAGCATGGGAACACCCCAAATGGCCAGCTCCAGTGTTGTGGAGCCGCGTTGGGATACCGACCAGCCTCCGCGTAGTCGTCCGCGCACTAAATGAATGAAACGCATCAGGGGGCCACATACCGTTCGGTGGGGCCGGTGACTGTTTCGGAGATGGTCGATCCCGGCCATCCCTCAATCACAAGGGAGGTGGTGCCGGTTACGGTCACTTCGACCGTGGTGGCGGAGCGAAGGACAGTGACCTGGGGTGCTTCAATGGTGCCGTT
>DASYMY010000001.1:0-1696 GCA_036008825.1 Glaciihabitans sp. | reverse complement strand
CTCTGGTGAGCCCGAGCCCCATCCGTAACGGCTCGACTCTCTCATCCTGGTTGTATTACAAGGTGTTGACTGGGTCTGAGACCAACGCGACTGCTACTCTGTCTGCTGCCGGTCGAGTGCATGCTGCGATCGCGGTCTTTTCCACGAACTCAAGTTCTCCCCACGTCACCTCGTGGAACGAGACCACGGCCGACAGCTCAGTGTCGCTTCCCGCGTACACTCCAGCATCGGCAGACGCTCAGGTTGCAGTTCTTACCCAGGCGCGATACGGCACCACCAACGGCACCGTCACCTATCCGGCCGGGTACACTGAGCAGTTCGAGGCGATCACCGGCTACGCCGTGCCGAACTTCGGGATCGCTGCGGCCACCAAGGATCTGGTCGGCGGACCGACTACGCAAGCTGCCGAGGACGGTACTTTCACCCAGCCCGCCACTACTATCGGCTGGGTACTGGACTTCACCCAGGCCGGTAGTGCCGCCGTCACAGTGACCCCAACCGGGTTCAGTGATGGCTCTACCCTCGGGGGCCCGGTAGCGGTCAATACTCTGCTGGTCAGTGATCAGGTCGGTAGCCCCGCTAGTGCTGAGGCGTTTGGTACCTCGGCCCTTTCATTCTCCACGGCTTCAACCAACCTGTCCCCAACCGGGGTGGCTTCGGCGGAGGCCATCGGTACCGCAGCAAGAACCTCCAGCTTGACTCTGTCGCCAACCGGAGTCGCTACCGCTGAGGCGTTTGGCACTACGGTTCGGGGCGGTTCTCTGGCGCTGTCTCCGACCGGAGTAGTTTCCGCAGAGGCTTTCGGAACGACCGTTCGGACCTCGGTTCTTTCGACTGCGCCGGTGGCTCTATCGTCCGCTGAGGCCTTCGGCGTGGCCGTCACCAGTGGGAGCTTGGCGCTGGCGGTCACCGGCATCAGTAGTGCTGAGGCCTTCGGGGTTCCCACGCAGAGTGCAGGTCTCACCGCTGCCCCAACAGGGATTGCTGGTCAGCAGACTCACGGAGCTCAGGCCATCTCTGCCCAGCTGGCGATCACGCCGACCGGGCTGGGGTCACTCGAGGGTGGGGGATTGGCCACCGCCGCTTCGATTCTCGGCTTGAGCCCCACCGCCCTCGCTAGCCTGGAGACGTTTGGAAGCACTTCCCTCGCATTGGGCTCGCTTTCATTGGCGCCGACCGGCATCACCCCTGCTGAGAACTTGGGGTCGCCCCAAGTAACTTCTCAGGGTGGTCTTGTGACTACGGGCATCAGCAGCCAGGAGGCGTTCGGAGCACACACTCTCACGAGTAAGTTGGGAGTGGCTCCATCTGGGGCTTCTACCTCAGAGAGTTTCGGAACGGCGGCGGTTCTAGCTAAGATTCTCTTGTCTCCCGCCGGGGTAGCTACCTCGGAGGCGGAGGGTACACCCAGCCTCAGTAGTGGGGCGGTTAGCTTGGGACCGACAGGAGTAACTTCGGGTCAGGGCCTTGGTAACCCCACGCTGGCTCTCAAGTTGCTGGTGATGCCCACCGGGCTCGTTCCTGACTCCGGTTTCGGTATTGCCCAGATCAACAACATGCTTCTATCGCCCACCGGTATTGGCTCGGTTCAGGTGGTCGGTACTCCGCTCGTGACAATGTTTTACGCCGTCACTCCTAACGGGGTCGACTCGCTTGAGGCTATGGGTAATCCCTGGATCACCAAGGAAACCATCCA